>JBHOQZ010000899.1:0-2269 GCA_042408635.1 Chloroflexota bacterium | reverse complement strand
GGCGCGCGGCCGGCGAGGGGGAGGCCGCCGAAGGCGCCGCGCGCGGCACCCGCCGAGAGCTGGCCGCCGCCCTGGCCGACTACCTCAAGACGGTCCCCGAGACGACCGACCTCGTCTTCGTCGAGCCGACGCCCCCAAAAGCGACCGGGGCGCTGGCGACGGCGGTGCGCGCGGCCGGCGGGAAGCAGATCAACGCCACCGCGCCGCGCGTGGACAGCCGCGAGCTGATCGAGTGGATCAAGGGCCGCGCCCGGCACCACGGCGCGCGCCTGCGCGACGACCGCGTCGCCCAGGCGCTCAGCGCCTACCTGGGCAACCAGCTCCGCCTGCTCGACAACGAGCTCGAGAAGCTCGCGCTCTACGCCGGCGACCGCCCCATCACCCTGGAGGACGTGGAGCTGCTGGTGCCACAGGTGCGCGAGGCGGTGGTCTTCGACCTCGTCGACGCGCTGGGCACGGGCAACCCGCGCACCGCGCTCGGGCTGCTGCGCGCGCTCGTCGATGAGCAGCGCGAGTCGCCGCTCTACGTGCTGGCGATGATCGTGCGCCAGTTCCGCCTGCTGTTGCAGGTCAAGGAGCTCCAGGCCACCGGCGCCACGCCGGCCGCGCTCGCCTCGACGCTCAAGCTTCACCCCTTCGTGGCCGAGAAGCTGGCGCGCCAGGCGCGTGCCTTCTCCCTGCCCGAGCTGCGCCAGGCCTTCCTGCGGCTCGCCCGCATCGACGCCGGCATCAAGCACGGGGACCTCCAGAGCGCCGAGGCCGCCATCGACGCCTTCATCGTCGACGTCGCCCGCCGCTGAGCCGTAAGCTCCGCCCATCAAAATCCCCCTCAAGGATCGCGCGACAAATCGGTTCACGTCGGGCACAATACGCGCGATCGGCGGCCGGCCGCGGTTGGCGGCAGGACCCGGTGTTGCGCGGCGGCCCGGGCCAGCCCGGCACCGCCCCCGGCACGCGGCGTCGCCTGGCCGGGACGCCGGACATCGAACTGGGACGGCGCGAAACGTTGATCGCCTCGACGCGGAGCCGGGGATCGCCGGCGGCCGCCCCGACACCGCTGGGCGGGCAATCCGCCTACCTACCGGGCGCGCCGCTCGGCCGCCTCACGCTGCCGCCGCCACGCGGCGCGGAGACTCGATTCGAGTGCGGCGTCGGCTGCGCGCTGGTGGCTGCCGCCTGGCTGGTTGCCACGGTCTGGCTCCTCGCGATCCCCTTCAGCCTGGCACCCGACGAGCCGTACCACTTCGCCATGGTGGACTTCATCCGGCGCGAGCGGCGGCTGCCGGTGTTCGGCCCGGACGCCGATATGTGGGTCTGGACGGTCGACGGCGGCAAACCGATCGAGTCTTACGCGCTCCATCCGCCGGGCGGTTACCTGCTCGACGCGCTGGCGGCGCTCAGCCGGCCGCCCAGCTGGACCGATGGCATGGCGGCGCGGCTGCCGGGACCACTGCTCCGCGCCGCGACGGTGCTCGGCATCTGGCGCGCGACCCGAGCCTCTTCGCGGGCGCGCCCCTGCTGCGGCTCGGTCCCCCGGCGTTCGCCGCGTTCCTACCCGCGCAGACGCACCTCGGCGCCTATGTCAACGCCGACGCGCTCGCGGTGGCGGTAGGGGCGCTTGTCTGGTGGTGCCTGGTGGCCGGTAGGCTCGACCGCTGGCGACCGGCGCAGGTCGTGGCGCTCGGGCTCGGCCTGGGCGCGGCGCTGCTCGCGAAGTACACCGCCTACCTGCTGGTGCCGGTGGCGGTGATCCTGCTGCTTGCGGCGCCCGGCCTGCCAGGCCGCGCTCGCGGCAAGCGCCTCGCCGCCCTGTGCCTCCTGGCCGTGGCGGTCGCCGGACCGTGGCTGCTGCGGAACCAGGCGTTGTACGGTGAGCGCATCCCCGAGCAGACGCTGCGGGCGGGGCTGGCGGCGGTCGCGCCGGATTACGTCTACTCGCTCACCGACCGCGGCCTCGGCCCGCTCTACCTCACCTGGTCGGACGACTGGTGGGTGAGCCTGCACCTGAGCTTCTGGGGCACCTTTGGCCAGGCGAGCGTGCCGCTGCCGGAGCCAGCCTACTGGGCCGGCCTGACGGTGCTGCTCGTGGCCGCGGCGGGCAGCACGGCACAACACCGCCCCTGTCGTTGGGGATACCACCCGCAGCCGATTGCTGATTGCCCAGGCGTGCTTCGTGGGGGCGGTGCTGGCGCAGACCTACCTGGCGAGCTGGCTGCGCGATTACCAGCCGCAGGCGCGCTACCTGTTCCCCGCGCTCGGCCCGATCGCG
>JBHOQZ010000884.1:0-6075 GCA_042408635.1 Chloroflexota bacterium | reverse complement strand
GCATGCTCGAGCTGAAGCGGCACGCAGCGGCCCCGGATCGGTTGCTCAGGCAGCTCGAGGCCGAAGGTGTGGGCGGGAAACGTCGCCCGGGCCCGCTCGACCGGCGCCCGCGCGACCTCGCGCAGGTCGACCACCTCAGCGCCGGCGTCGCGCATGCCCGCGCGGGCGATGTCGGCGAAGATATCGACGAGCCGGGCCAGGCGCCGGGCCTGCCGGATCACCGTCTCCAGCCCCTCGGCGGCGCCGTCGGCCGTGCCGCGCTGGAGCCGGCGCTGAACGAGCTGCGCCCAGCTCACCACGACCGAGGCGGGCGTCTTCAGCTTGTGGCCGATCATCAGCAGGAAGTCGTCGCGGGCGCGCAGCGCCCGGTCGAGCTCGGCGCGGGCGACCTCCACCTTGTGGGCCAGTTGCGCCCGGCGCTGCTGTTCGAGGCCGCGGGCGAGCGCCGCGCGGAGCTCCTCGACATCGCACGGCTTGAGCAGGTAGTCGCAGGCGCCCTGGCGGATCGCGCTGCGCGCCGTTTCGAGGGAGCCGTAGCCGGTCAGCACCAGCGCCACGGTCTGGGGCGAGGTCTCGCGCAGGTGGGAGAGCACCGTCAGACCGCTGTCGTCGCCGAGGCGCAGGTCGAGCACCGCGAGCTCGAACCTGCCCCGGGTGATGCGGTCGAGCGCCTCGGGCGTGCTGTTGGCGACCTCGACGGCATAGCCCTCGCGCGCCAGGATCTCGCTGAGCGTCAGGGTGACGGTCTCCTCGTTGTCGACGAGCAGGACGTTCGCGAGCATCCCAACCTACCCTCTCTGCTCCCTCGGCCTGATCGATCCTCGCTGATCCACCCGCCGCTTGGCGGCTCGGCGCACCGCGCCGTCGAAGCGCCGGCTGCCACCCGGCACGGTCACCCGTGCTGATCCACCCGCTCGGTCGCGGTTCGGCGACCGCTCCGGTCGCCGAACCCGAGCGCGACCATCGCGTCGGGTGGTTCACGGCTGGGATCGAGCGGCAGCACCAGGGTGAAGCTCGCGCCGGCACCGGGCGAGCTCTCGGCCCAGATCTGCCCGCCGTGGGCCTGGACGATGCCGCGGGCGATGTAGAGGCCCAGCCCGGCGCCCTTGGGCTGGTCGCCCTCCCCGGCCACCAGGCGCACGCGCGGCTCGAAGATCGCCTCGAGCATGTCCTGCGGGATGCCGGGCCCCTGGTCGCGCACACTCAGGCGCGCGTGTCCCCCGTCAACCTCCAAGGTCACGCGGATTTCGCCGCCATCGCTGTACTTGATCGCGTTGCCGAGCAGGTTGGCGAGCACCTGGGCGAGCCGGTCGCGGTCGACCCGCAGCGGCACGGGGCCGGGGGGCACGTCGAGCACGATCCGGTGGGCATCGCTGCTGACGCGGGCCAGCTCCGCCTGCTGGCGCACGATCTCGACGACGTCCGCCTCGACGTATTCGAGGTCGAACGAGCCGCTGGCGAGCCGGGTGACGTCCTCGAGGTCCTTCACGAGCCGGGCGAGGCGCCTGGTCTCGGAGAGGATCGAGCGCCGGGCGCGCTCGCTCATGGTGGGGGTGATGCCGGGGCGCGCGAGGAGCTGGGCGAAGCCGCTGATGGCGGTCAGCGGCCCGCCGAGCTCGTGGGCGATCATCGAGATGAAACGTTCGCGCTCGCGCTGGGCGGTCTCGAGGCGCTGCTTCGCCTCGGCCAGCTCCTCGACCTTCTGGCTCAGCTCGGCCGTCGCCTGGTCGACGCGCCGCTGGAGCTCCTGGGAGAACGACTGGAGCTTGGCGTTGGCGGCGTCGAGTTCCGCGAGCCGGTCGTGGAGCGCGCGCGAGAGCAGTGCCCGCTCGGTGGCGCGGGCGACGGTCGCCTTGAGCTCGTCGACGTTGCAGGGCTTGATGAGGTAGTCGTAGGCGCCCTTGCGCAGCGCGTCGACCGCCGACTCGAGCGAGGCGTAGCCGGTGAGCATCACCGCGACGGTGTCGGGCCAGTGGCGCTGGAGCTCCGCGATCAGCGAGAGACCCGAGCCCTCCTCGAGGCGCAGGTCGGTCAGCACCAGCTCGAACCGCCGCCGCCGCAGCTCCGCCAGCGCCGCCTCGACCGAATCGGCGCCAATCACGCCGTAGCCCTCGAGGCGCAGGATGGCCGCGATCGTTTCGAGGACGCTCGGCTCGTCGTCGACGATCAGGACGTGCGCGCGCGCCGGCATGGTCATCGCTCGCTCTCCAGGGGCAGGGCGACGCTGAACGTCGTGCCGCGGCCGGGCCGGCTGCGCACCTCGATCTGCCCGCCGTGGCTCTGGACGATCCCCAGGCAGACCCAGAGGCCCAGCCCCGTCCCCTTCGAATCGTTTTTCGTGGTGTAGAACGGCTCGAAGATGTGGGGCAGGTGTTCGTCGGGGATGCCCTGGCCCGTGTCGCGGAACTGGATCACGACGTAGCGGTCGCCCAGGAACTCGGTATCGGTCTCGCGGGAGAGGCGCGTCGAGATGTAGAGCGTACCACCGGTGGGCATCGCTTGCTGCGCATTCAGGATGAGGTTGAGGAAGACCTGCCGGAGCTGATCGCCGGCCGCCAGCACCAGGGGCAGGTTCGGGTCGAGGTCGCAGCGCACCGCGACCCGGTGCTGGCGCACCTGGCGTTCGAGCAGCGCCAGCGTCTCCTCAAGCACCTGGTTGAGGTCGGTGCGCTGCTTGACGAGAGTCGGGCGCGAGAAGCCGAGCAGTTGCCGGATGATCCCCGAGACGCGCTCCGTCTCCTTGCGCGCGATCTCGAGGAAGCGGCGGTTCGGGTCGTCGGGCGCGGTGCTCGAGACGACGAGGTAGAGCGCGTTCTTGATCGCCTCGAGCGGGTTGTTGATCTCGTGGGCGACGGTCGCGGCCAGGCGCCCCACCGCCGCCAGCTTCTCCGACTCGAAAAGCTGCTGCTCGACCGTGCGCCGCTCCAGCTCGCGGATTTGCGTCAGGTCGTGCAGCACCGAGACGACCGCCGTGACCTGGCCCAGCTCGTTCTGGACCTCGGTCGCGGTCACGCTCATGGTGAGCGTTTCCTCGGTGACCGGGTCGACGAGCTGGATTTCGCCCTGGCGCATCCGTGCCGACTCGAGGCGCAACTGCGAGACGAAGGAGCTCAGCTTGGCGTCGTTGGCGAGGTAGACCGTTGCGCGCTCGCGCAGCGCGTCGCCGTCGCCGCGCAGCAGCCGCTCGGCCGGCCCATTCATGAGGATGATCTGCCCGTCGTTGTCGGTCACCACGATCGGGTCGGCCACGTTGCTCAGGATGAGGTTGAGGCGGTCGCGCTCGCGCCGCGCCTCCTCGCCCGTGCGCGACAGCTCCTCGAGGCTGCGCTCCAGCTCCTCGGCAGCCCGGCGCAGGTCGGTGACGTTCTTGAGCACCGAGACGAAGCCGCGCTCGCCGGTGCGCAGGTTGGTGGCGCTGTGGCAGATCACCTCGAAGAGCAGCTCGTTGCCCTCGATCGGGTCGACGAGCGTCAGCTCGCGCGCCATCCCGGCCGATTGGCCGAGCGCGAAGCTGGAGAGCGCCGCCGAGAGCAGGAAGTTGTTGAGCTCGATCGCCCGGCGCTTGCCGGCGCTGTCGTCGGGCCCGACCTTGAGCAGCCGCTCGGCGTGGATGTTCTGGAGCAGCAGGTTGTTCTGCTCATCGCTCAGGATCACCGGGTCCTGGACGGCGTTGAGCATCCACCAGAGCCATTCCTTCTCGACCGCGTCCTGCCAGCCGGTCTCGCGCAGGCGCTGGGCCTCGCGCCGCTCGGCCAGGCTCGCGATCAGGCGGCCGGCGTAGGGGAGCAGCTCGTTGATCTCGGCCTCGGTGATCGGCCGGCTCTTGCTGACCACGAGCACGCCCGAGGCGGGCTGGAGCGGGATCGCGGCGAAGGCCAGGACGTCGAAGGCGGCCAGCTCGCTGCGTTCGCCCTCGGGGATGCGCGGATCGCGCAGCGCGTCGTCGACGCGCACCGGCTTGCCGGTGCGCAGCACCTGGATGAACGGGCTGTCGGGGTCGACCGTGCGCCCCTTGAGCCGGTCGAGCAGTTCGTCGGGGACGTTGACGCCGACGGCGCCCTCGAGGCTGCCGCGCGCCGCGTCGACCAGCACGACGAAGGCGCGGTCGTAGCCCTGCTCCCGGGTCAGGTCGTCGACGGTCGGCCCGACCAGCTCGTGGAGTTCGGCCAGCCGCGGATTGAGCTCGCTGCGCTGATAGAGTTCCAGCAGGTCGCGCATCGTCGTCCCCGTTCGGCGGGCGGCGGGCCTCCCGGCGCCCGGGCTACCGGGCGCCGACCCTCAGTGCGTGCGCGCTGGGGTCGGCTCGGACCGCCTGGCATTTCGGCTGCCGAGCGATCGGGTGCTGCTCGGGTGGCCGGGAGCGGCCGCGCGCCGCGTTGCTCGCTGCTCTAGGTGGTTTCGCGGCGCGTCTCGACGGTGACGCGCTCGCCGGCGGGCGTCACCGTTTCCTCGCGGGTCGTCAGCACGGGGCGGGCGACCGGCGCGGTGATGCCGACCGCCTCGGCGTACTTGAGGTAGGTGTCGATCGACGCCACGACAACGCGCGCCTCGACCGTGATCAGGTCGATGCCGACCAGCGAGACGCGGACCCAGGCGTCGATGACGATTCCCTTGTCGAGCACGCGGTCGAGCACGTCGATGAGGCTCGTGCCGCCCTGATGGCGTTCAACCGCCATTCCTGGTTATCCTCCCCCCTAACTCTGCCCCGTGCCGCGGCGGTCCCGCCGCGGGCGCGGGCTGGCTGTCTCCGTGGGCTCCGGGGCCGGCGCCGGCGCGGCTAAGAGCTGCTGCTCCAGCAGCTCGACGTGCGCTTGCAGCGCCTGAACGGTCTCGGCGTCGGCGCCGTCTCCCGTGAGGAAGCTGTCGCGCCGCCACCAGTCCAGGCCGATCTCGCTGGCCTTGTCGATCGAGCAGACGAGCAGCCGAATGCGGATCGTCAGCAGCTCGACGTTGGCGAGCGACACCCGGATGTCGCCCGCGACTACCAGCCCCTTGTCCAGCACCTTGTCGAGGATGTCGACCAGCGTCGGGGGGTGCAACTGGGTGCCGCGCCGGTCGATCATCACAGCAGCCTCCCGAGCGGGCCGAGGTCAATCTGCAGGTCACCCTCCTCCAGGTCGAAGACCTCGCGCAGCTCCGCAACCTTCGCCTCCAACTCCATCAGCGCCCGGCCCATCCGTTCGATCTCGTCCTCCGACAGACCGCCGCCCTCCAGCCGGCGAACCGCCTGCCGCTCGAGCACCTGCCGGAGCAGCTCGACCAGTGTCAGCACGAGTGGTGCCAGGCCGTGCTCCGGGCGCTCCCCCTGCTCGCCCCCTATCGCCAGCAGTCCCGTCCCGGGGGCTGTCCCCGTTTCGCCCGCCGCCTCCGCCGCCGAAGGTGGCAACGGGGCATACCAGTGTTCGCTTGCCGCTGGCAATGCCCTCGGCCCGCCGCTGCCCCCGCCGCCCACTGCCGGTTCAGTGGGCCGCCGGCCGCTCGGGGGCGGCGGTCTTCGCAGCGAGCGGCCCACGCGCAGACCGTGCTGCTCGATCGTCTCGACCGAGGCGACGAGCAGGTTGAGCCCGACGTAGATGAGATCGACGCCCCCGAGCGATACCGTGGCGTCGCCCATCAGCATCGCACCCCGGTCGAGCAGTCGGTCGACCGCGTCGACCAGCGTGACGTGGCCGGCAAGCGTTCCCTCCAGGCGCCTGGACTCCGTCATCGCGTTCAACCGTCGACGGTCGGCCGCGCCGGGCCTCTCCCGGCCGGCACGCCCGCTCCCTCGTCACCCGTCTCGTCGGGCTCGCCCGCCCGCTGAGGGTCGGCCGGCGCGGCGAACCGCGCCGGCGGCTCCGCGCTGCCGCTGACCGCCCCGCTGCCGGCGGCCGCCTCGCCCATGAACGACTAGGGAGCCCAGGGGCCGGTGAGCTCGGCGCGCAGGCCCAGCGGCTCCCAGCGCCGGGCCTGCTCGGCCGCCGCCGCCCCAAACGCCTCGGCGCTCCCCCGCTCGACCAGGAAGCTCGCCTTGAGCAGGAGCGGCGAGGCGGTGTCGCCGGCGGCTGCCACGCCGTCGCGCCGGGCGGCCGCGCC
>JBHOQZ010000877.1:0-1706 GCA_042408635.1 Chloroflexota bacterium | reverse complement strand
CTCCACCCGTTCAACCGTCTCCCCCACCGATGGCCGCGCCGCCCGACTCTGGCGGCCTCCCCGGTGCGGTGGGTGAAGCGCGCGGCCTGGTGGTCGATGCGGGCGATCTGGTCTTCAGAGGTGGAGTATGACGGGACCGTCGCCGAGCCCGGAAGCGACTCCGGGACCGAGCCCGTGGCTGACGCCGAGCGTGGCGGCGCGGCATTGATCGAGGCCGGTGAGCTGCGCCTGGGGCGCAGCGACGACACCTGGTGCCTCTACGCCCACGAGGTCGACGCGCTGAGCGAGCGGCTCGCGGGCGCTCCGCCAGCCGGCGGCGCCCTGCCGGCCGGAGCGGTCGGCCCCGCGGCCGGCGACCTGGCCGCCGACGCAGCCGCGCCGCAACCCGAGAGCGCGCCGCAGGCCGAGCTCGGCTGGGTCGACAGGGTGATCGAGGGCTGCGCCGCGTTCGTGGACGACCTGTTCGCACCGATCGCGGGGCTCTTCAACCGGGCGCTGCCGGAGCCCCTGCGCGTCGAGCCTCGGGAGCCGGGTCCGCCGCAGCCGTGGCACACCAGCCCGGAGGCGGCCGAGCCGCCCTGGCGACCGAGTGGCTACATCGACCCGAGCCGTCCCTACCGGCAGACGTTCGTCGGCTCTGCGGTCGAGGGGCCGGCCGTGCGGCTCGGCTACGGTATGTCGGTCGAGGTTGACCTCGTCGTGGACGCGGAATGCGACTCCTCGATGGGTGCCCTGACTGAACCCACCGGGCGGTTCCGAACTCAGGGGGAAGCCGGCCACCGCCCGTGGGCAGCGGCCGGCTTCGCGCCGGGTGCGGTCGCAGGAGCGGGGGCGACGGGCGCGTCCGGTCAGCCGTCGATCCGCAGCGTTTGCAAGAGCAGCGCAACGGCCCCCTGCGCCTGTGGCGCGGCCGGGTTGTTCTGCACCGGGTAGGCGCGCGTGTTGATCTGGTAGACCGGCCCGCCGCCCTTCGGCGTCACGTAGAGCGCCCGGAGCTGCGAGTCGCCGCCGAACCAGTCGATCTCCCAGACGTCCACGTTTCCGGCGGTGTAGAAGCTGGCGCCCTCGGGCTGGGTGTTCGGCCCGCCCTCGCGCTGGCGCTGGGCGATCTCCTGCTGCATGCGCGCGTAGCCCCATTCGTCGAGCGGGCCGTTCGAGCTGACGCCGAGCGGCGTGATCGACACCTCGTAGGCCGGCCCGGTGAACGGCGGCGTGGTGAGGTAGGGGCCGACCAGCCGAATGGTGTCGCCGTCGAGCCCAACCTGCGCGTCGCTCGGGAACTGGAAGAAGAGCGGCGCCCGGTCGTAGGTGGCGCGGCCCGTGGGCAGGGCGGCGATGGCGGCCTCGCCCGCCTGGCCGGCGTAGTCAGGCTGGTAGGGGTAGAGGCTCTCCGGGGCGCCCGGCACGTCCTCGGCCAGCATGAAGGCGGTGCCCGGGCCGGCGACCGCGGTCCAGCCGCTGTTCTCGCGCTTGAGGAACACGGTGGCGGGATCGGTGACGTTGGGCGGTGGGTAGACGCGCACGGTCGCGAAGTCGCCCACGACGCGCGTGATGTCGATGCGCACGATCGGGACGCGGGAGTAGTGCTGCACGCGGGCGGCAGCCGCGGTTTTCATGGCCGCGGCCGAGTCGGGGGCTGGCTGGGCCCGGGCCGGGAGCAGCCGGGGAAGCGCGAGCGGCTGGGCAAGCGCGAGCAGCGCCGCGCC
>JBHOQZ010000876.1:0-3568 GCA_042408635.1 Chloroflexota bacterium | reverse complement strand
ACCGACCAGGACAGCCTGCCGCCCTACGAGGTGCTCGACGGCATCCTCAAAGCCTACGTCGAGGAGGACCGCAGCGCCGACGAGATCGCGGCGATGGGCTACGACCCCGAGCTGGTGCGGCGCGTCATCCGCATGGTCGACCGCAACGAGTACAAGCGCCGGCAGGCCCCGCCGGGGATCAAGATCACCCCCCGCGCCTTCGGCCGCGATCGGCGCCTGCCGATCACCAACCGCTACCGCGGCGACTGAGCCAGCCGCTCGCCTCGTCGAGCCGGTAGACTGTCCCACCGGGCCGCGGCACGTGAACTCAGCGCCGTCGTCGAGGCCAGCCAGCAACCCGGCCACGTCCGACCCGAGGCCAGATAGCGGCGTGATTTGTGCCCCCACAAGGCCTCGGGTGCCCACCGCGCACCGGGGCCGGCGCCCGGGTGACCCTCACCCGAACCGCCCAGCCGGCCGGGCCAGCTTCGAGCGCGTGGCCCGGCCCGCGAGACGTGGCGGGCCACGCGTGTCGACTGGCTACGGTCGCGGCTGGCCCGTCCCCTGGCCGCCCTAGGCCCTGCCACCTGGCGGCTGCGGCTGGGTACCGACCTGGCTGGAGGTCCCACCCGTGGTGGCGCTCCCGCCGCCCGAGGCGCTCGGTCCACCGCCGTCGCGCACCTCTCCGACGGCCCGTTCGTGCTGCTCGGCGGCGGAGCCCTGGCCGAGCCAGCCGGTCGCCCCGCCGCTGGCCACCTGGATCCGGCGCGGGCGCACCGACTCGGCCTTGGGCAGCGTCAGGACGAGCTCACCGTGCTCGAAGTTGGCCTCGGCCTCGTTCGCATTGATGTCCGTCGGCAGGCTGAGCGTGCGCTGGAAGACGCCGCTCTGCCGCTCGCGCACGAGCCAGTTCTGCCCCTTGCGCTCCTGCTCGGCCTGGCTCTCCGCCCGGATGGTGACCGTGTTGCCCTGGACCGTGATGTGGACGTCCTCGGGCCGCACGCCGGGCAGCGAGGCGCGAAGGACGTAGCGGTCCTCCTCCTCAGCCAGGTCGATCGGCAGGCTGCCCGCGCCCATCCCTGGTCCACGCCCGAGCCGGGTGTAGCTCTCCTGGAAGAGCCGATCCATCGCGTCGCGCAGCGTCAGCATCTCCCGGAACGGATCCCAACGGTCGATCGTCATCGGCTTGACCTCCTTCATTATGTCCCCCGCTGGCACGGCACCTGAACCTCACTGCAAACCTCGTGCCGGAGCTCCGCCCACCCATCGACCCGAGCCCACCCGATCCACCCTCCACGCTGAAGTCCTGACCGAGCTGGTGTTGATTTTCTTGATCTCATCATTTATTTTGCTAACGTCTCAATGGCTCATCTTGAGGTAGAAGATGGAGGCAGGCACTCCGCCGGCGTCGCTCTGGCCGCACCGCGGCTTCCGTCTGCTCTGGCTGGGCGAGTCGATCTCGCTGCTCGGCTCGCAGGTGACGCAGCTCGCCCTCCCGCTCGCGGCGGTCCTCGCCCTGGGCGCCTCCTCGGCCGAGATGGGCATGCTGTCGGCAACCCAGACGCTCGCCTTTCTGCTGGTCGGGCTCCTGGCCGGCGCCTGGGTCGACCGGCTGCCGCGCCGGCCGATCCTGATCTGGGCGGACCTAGCCCGCGCGGTGCTGCTGGCCTCGATTCCGCTGGCGGCGCTGGCGGGTCAGCTCCACCTCGCGCAGCTCTACGCGGTCGCCTTCCTGACGGCGATCGCCACCGTCTTCTACTCGACCGCGCACGCCTCGTTCCTGCCCAACCTCGTCGACCGCACGCTCCTGACCGACGCCAACAGCAAGCTGGCGCTCAGTCTGTCCGCGGCGCGCATTGCCGGGCCGGGGCTGGCGGGCCTGCTCGTGCAGGCGCTGACCGCGCCGGTCGCGATCCTGGTCGATGCCGCCTCGTTCCTGCTCTCCGCCGCCTGCGTTGCCCGCGTGCGCTTCGACGAGCCGACGCCCGAGGCGGCTGAGCGCCCGGGCCTCTGGCGCGAGATCGGTGAAGGGGTGCGGATCGTGCTGCGCCAGCCGGTGCTGCGCGCCATCTCGCTCTCCGTCGCGGTCTCGAACGGTGCCGACGGGCTGATGAGCGCGGTGTTCCTCCTCTATCTGGTTCAGGAGCTCGGGCTTGACCCGGTGGCGCTGGGCGGCGTGCTCGCCATGGCCGGGCCGGGCACCCTGGTCGGCTCACTGCTCACCGGGCGCCTGCCCAGGCGCCTCGGGCCGGGGCCCACGTTGATCGTGGCGTCGGCGGTGTTGCTGGCGGCGGTGGCGCTGCGTCCGCTCGCGGCCGGGCCGCCCGCGCTCTCCGTCGCCCTGCTCGGCGCCGGCACCTTCCTGGCGGGGGTCGGCAACCCGCTCTTCAACGTGACGTCGCTCAGTCTGCGCCAGGCGACGACGCCCGATCGCCGGCTTGGCCGCGTCAGCGCCACCACCGGCCTCGTGGGGCTGAGCGTGATGCCGCTCGGCGCGGTGCTGGGCGGGTTCCTCGGCGACGCCGTCGGGCTGCGGGCCACGCTCGCCATCGGCGTGCTGGGCTACGTGGTCCTCGGTCTCGGCCTGGTCCTCTCGCCCGTGCGCCGCGCCGGTCCTGGCACCCTCACCGGCCACGGGGCACCCCCACCCGGCAGCGCACCCGTCTTGCCCAGCGCGGAGGCGGGAGAAAACTGACCTGCCGGCGCGACTCAGCGGCGTGTCCGGGCGGTAAGGTGGTGTCGGCAAGACACACCGGAGGCCCCGCAACCCATGGCACTCGCCCGTCAGAGCCTCGTGCGCGCTGGCCTGCTCGTCGCGTTGCTGCTGGGCCCGGCCGGCCAGATCGACGCCTTCGATTTCGCGCCCGGTGCCCCCGCCCACATCAGCGGCACCGGGGGTAAGGGCCTGCGGCTCCGGGCGCAGCCCTCGCTGAGCGCGCCCACGGTGCTCCTCCTGCAGGAGGGGGACGCCGTGACCGTGCTCGGCCCGGCCGTGGCGGCCAATCGCGAACGCTGGTACCCCGTGCGCTTCGGCGCCGACAGCGGCTGGGTGGTGGCCGACAGCCTGGCGCCTGGTCCACCGCCGCCCTCGGCTCTGGCCGCTGCCAGCGGCCTCGCACCAGCCGCCTCGCGGAGCACCACCGTCGCGACAGTCGCCCCGCTCAGCCCACCGCCGGCGCCCGGGGGGTCACGCAGCCCGGCCGGCATTACGGCCACGCCGCGGCTCCCCAGCCTGGCACCTGCCCCCACTCCGGTCGGAGGGGCGCTGACCGCGCCGGCGAGCGGCCGGCAGCTCCTGCCCAACCGCGCGGCGGTCGTCGTCGGCACCGACGGGCGGGGGCTGCGCCGGCGCGATGCGGCCGGCACCGCCGAGCCGGTGCGGGGCTCACTGCTCGAGGGCGATCGGCTCACCGTCCTGGCCGGGCCCGTGCGCGCCGACGGGTTCGACTGGTATCGCGTCCAGATCGGCGGCCTGGTCGGCTGGGCGGCCGGCAACTGGCTGGCGCCGGCGACGAGCGCCCCGGCGGCTGCCGGCCTTGCCGCGCCAGCGCCGCCCTCACCACCCCTCGCCGACAGCACGAGCCGCGCC
>JBHOQZ010000866.1:0-1647 GCA_042408635.1 Chloroflexota bacterium | reverse complement strand
GGCGCGGGGGCGGGCGCGCCGCCCAGCGGCGTCAGCGCGCCACCGGCCACCGGCGCGCCGCCGACCGTGGTCGGCAGGAAGCCCTCACCCGGCGGCAGACCGTTCGGGAAGCCCGGGATGGCGCCCGGCTGCGGCACCGGCACCGGCTGCGGCACCGGGGCGTTGCCGCCCAGCAGTGTGTGCTGAACCTGGTTCGTCCCGAACTGGGCGATGCCGTTGCCGGTCACCTGGGCGGTGTTGACGATCAGCCCGCCCGGCGCGATGGCGGTGCCGGGGTAGAGCGGGTTGTAACCCGGCTGGAGCGGGTTGTAGCCCGGCTGGCCCGGTAGCACGGTCTGGCCCGGGATGTAGCCCGGCTGACCGGGGATGTAGCCCGGCTGGCCCGGCAGCACGCCCGTGCCCATCACCTGGACGTTGAAGCCGACCGAGACGCTCTGGCCCGGGGCGAGCGATCCGATGGTGAACTGGACCTGGTTGCCGATCACCTGGCCGGCGCCGACGGTGCCCGGCAGCAACTGCGTCCCCGCCGGCACCGCGTCGGTCACGACGATGTTGCTGATGACCGAGCTGCCGGTGTTGTTGAGCTGGATAACGTAGTTGATCGTCTGGCCGGGCGAAACCGGCGTGCCGGTCGGCGGCGACGCCGACTTGGTCGCCTGGAGGCCGCCGCTGCCGGTACCGCCACCACCTCCGCTGATGCCGCCGCCGACGGTGATGATGATGCTGTTACTCGTGACGCCGCCGACCTCGTTGGCGGTCGCCTGAGCGGTGTTGGTGATCGGTGTACCGAACGGCGTGCCGGGGTTGATGGCGGCCTGGAAGGTGACCTGGCCGCTCTGGCCCGGCACGAGTGTGCCGACGTTGAAGACGATCGACTGGCCGGTGCCGGTCGGCGTGCCGCCGCTCCCCGGCACCCACGTCAGTCCGATCGGCAGGTTGTCGCTGATCACCACGTTGTTGAGCAGCGTCGAGCCCGTGTTGGTGTAGTAGAGCGTGAAGAGGATCTGCGCGCCGGGGTTCGTGCCGGCCGGCGCCACCGCGATCTTGCCGACCTGGAGCTGGGTGGTGCTGCCGCCGATCGTGTGGACGACGGTATTGGTCGTCTGTGTGCCCGTCTGCGCGCTCACCACGGTGGCCGCGTTGCTGATCGCAGTACCCAGCGCCCCAGTCGCCTGCACGGCGAAGGTGTAGCTGGTGCTCTGGTAGGGCTGGAGCACGGGCGTGGTAAACGAGACCTGGTTGGTGGCGGCGTTGTAGGTGCCGCCCGAGCCCGCCACGTAGGTCGTCCCCGCCGGCACCGTGTCGGTCACGGTGATGTTGTTGATGACCGTGGCGGTGGCGTTGGTGACGTAGACGGTGTACTGGATCGTGCCGCCCGGCGCCACGCTGGTCCAGGGCGAGGCCGCCAGGCCGACGTTGAGCTGGCCGGTGCTGCCGGTGCCGACGGTGTTGACGACCGTGTTGGTCGTCTGGGTCGCCTGGCCGGCCACACTCACGCTGGCGGCATTGCTGATGGTGGTGCCCTGGGCGCCGGACACGGTCACCTGGTACTGGTTCGTCACCGACTGACCCGGCGCCAGCGAGGCCGTGGTGAAGGTGACGTTGCTGCCCACGAGCGTGCCGCCCGAGCCGGGGACGTAGATCGTG
>JBHOQZ010000303.1:0-3687 GCA_042408635.1 Chloroflexota bacterium | reverse complement strand
CTTTGACGCCCTTTCGTCACCTTCAGAACTGGCCGCGCGCGGCCGCCGTTACGCCCGCGACTCCGGCAACCGCTCGCCTCGCCCCGCACCCGCGGCGCCCGCCAGCCCACCCATGTCCGAGGCCGGCGGGTAGAAGCCGTCACCTCCTCACGCTCCAGCCCAGTGACCCCGGCGGATCCTCCCCACATCAACCGCCGCAGCGCGCACCCTCTCACCCCCGCATTGGGTGCTGGGGGAGGGGCCTCTCCCCAGAAGTGGGGGGTCGGGGGGCCTGCCCTCAGTCGCCGGCCAGGGTGACGATCGTGACCCCGTCGCCCCCCTCCTCAGCCTCGCCCGACCGGTAGCTCGTGACGAGGGCGTGGCGCGCCAGCTCGGCGCGGATCGCCTGGCGCAGGGCGCCTGTCCCCTTGCCGTGGATGACGCGGACGGTCCGCAGCCCGCCCAGCACCGCATCGTCGAGGTACTCGTCCAGCGTCTGGATCGCCTCCTCGGCGCGGTTGCCGCGTAGATCGAGCTCGATCGAGGGGGTGCGCGTGAGGGTCGGCAGCGACTGCTCATAGCGCGGGCGCTCCTCGGTCGGCGTCCCCAGCGGCGCCAGGTCGTCGAGGCGCGCGCGCAGCTTGAAGCCGCCGAGCTGGACCTCCGCCTCGCCCCGCTCGGGAAACAGCGCGGTGATCTGTCCCTGCTGCCCGAGCGAGTTCACCAGCACGCGGCCGCCGACGCCGAGCGCCGCCGGCGCCTCGCCTCCCTCGGGTTGCGCTTCGGAGCGCGGGCGAGCCCGCTCGCGCAGCTTCTGCCGCGCCGCCTCCAGCGAGCGTGCGGTGTGGGTGAGTGCCTCGCGGCTCGCCTGCTCGGTGCGCACGTAGGCAGCGGCGCGCCGGATTTCCTCGTAGACGTCCGCGAGCTGGCGCTGGGCCTCGGCGCGCGTCTCCTCGAGGATCCGCTCGCGCTCGGCCTCGAGCCGGCGCAGCTCGCTCGCCAGGCGGCGGCGCACCTCTTCCGCCTCGCGGGCATCGCGGCAGGCGCGCTCGCGCGCCCTCTCGGCGCTCTCGCGCTCGCTCTGGATCTGGGCCAGCAACTCCTCGACCTGCTGCTCACCGGGGTTGATCATGCCGCGGGCGGCCTCGATGATCTCAGCGGGCAGCCCGAGCCGCGTCGCGATCGCCAGCGCGTTGCTGCGCCCGGGCAGGCCGATCCTCAGGCGGTAGGTCGGCGCCAGCGTCTCGACGTCGAACTCGACGTTCGCGTTCTGCACACCGGGCGTGAGGTGGGCGAACGCCTTGATCTCCGAGTAATGGGTCGTCGCCAACGTCGTCACCCCGCGCTTGAGCAGGTAGAGCAGGATGGCGCGGGCGAGCGCCGAGCCCTCGGTCGGGTCGGTGCCCGCGCCCAGCTCATCGAGCAGAACGAGCGAGTCGGCGTCGACACGCTCAAGGATGGCGACGATGTGCGTCATGTGCGAGGAGAAGGTCGAGAGGCTCTGCTCGATGCTCTGCTCGTCCCCGATATCGGCGAACACCTGGTGGAAGACGCGCACCGTCGAGCCCTCGGCAGCCGGGATGTGGAGCCCCGCCTGCGCCATCAGCGTCAGCAGCCCGACCGTCTTGAGCGCGACCGTCTTGCCACCCGTGTTCGGACCGGTGATGACGAGAATGCGGAACTCCGGCCCAAGGCGCACGTCGATCGGCACGACGTGGCCGCGCAGCAGCGGGTGCCGCGCCGCCTTGAGGTTCGTCGCCTCGTCCGGGCTGCGCCCGGCCACAAGCTGCGGGCGGATCGCGCGCTGCTCGGCGGCCAGGTGCGCCCGCGCCAGGACCAGGTCGAGCTCGGCCAGCGCCTCGACGGTGGCGGTGAGCGGCTCGGCCAGCGCGCCCACGCGCGACGAGAGCTCGGCCAGGATCCGTTGCACCTCGCGCTGCTCGTCGAGTTGGAGCTCGCGCAGCCGGTTGTTGAGGTCGAGCGTCGCCAGCGGCTCCATGAAGACGGTGGCGCCGCTGGCGGACTGGTCGTGGATGATGCCGCGCACCTGGCCGCGGCTGTCGGCGCGGATCGGGATCACGTAGCGCCCGTCGCGCGAGGTGATGATCGGCTCCTGCACGACGGTCCGGTGCGACGCCATGAAGTCCTGGAGCCGATCCATCAGCCGATCATAGGCGATGCGGATGTCGATGCGGATCCGGCGCAGTGTGGGGCTCGCGTCGTCCGTCACCTCGCCGCGGTCGTTGATGCAGCGCCCGATCTCGCGCTCCAGCTGCTCGCTCGGTTGCAAACGCGCGCCGATATCGGCCAGCAGCGGGAACTGCCCGACGAGCTTCACGAGCAGGCCGCGCAGGCCGCGCGCGCTGGCTAGCGTGCTGCCGATCTCGAGCAGGTCGGACGGCTCGAGTACGCCGCCGCGCCGGGCGCGCGAGACGCTGGGCCGGATGTCGCGGGCGCCGCCTAGGGTCGTGCTGGGTTTGAGCTCGAGGAGCCGAATCGCCTCCTCGGTCTCGGCCTGCCGCTGGTTCGCCTCGGCGAGCAGCGTCGAGGGACGCAGCGCCAACGCTGCCTCCCGGCCGGCGGAGAACGATGTCCGCTCCGACAGCATGGCGATCACTTTGTCGAATTCGAGGGTGTGGACAACTTTGTCGTCGATCGTGGCGCCTTGCGGCTGTGTCGTCGTTTCCATCCAAACTATGATAGCGCGTCCCCGCGCGGGATCGCGGCGATTGCCTCGCGGCTGCGGTGGCGGTATTCCCTACGCAGCTTGGCCGCGGCCATGCGCCGCAGCTCCTCGGGCGTCTCGGCGATCAGCGGCGGGACAGGGCGGGGCGCGCCAGTGTCGTCGAGCGCGACGAAGACCAGGTAGGCCGAGGCGACGTGCCGAACCTCGCCGGTCATCACGTTCTCGGCCTCAACCCGCACTCCGACCTCCATCGAGCTGCGCCCGACATCGTTCACCGACGCTTTGACGATCAAGAGGTCCCCAAGCATCACCGGCTCGAGGAAATCCAGCTCGTCGATGCGCGCGGTGACCGCCCGGCAGCGGCAGTGCCGGATAGCGGCGTAGCCGGCGGCCGTGTCGACCAGCCGCATCACCGTGCCGCCGTGGACGTGGCCCCAGAGGTTGGCGTGCTCGGGGCCCATCGCCTGGGTCAGCGTCACCCGCGACTCGGCGACCGTCCGCGGGGCCATCGACGGGCTGCCGCGACCCTCCAGTGCGTCGCCGCCGGTGGCCCCGGCCGGTTTCGCCGACCCTCCTGCCGGGCCGCTCTGCTCCTCACTCACCGCGATCAGCCTCCCTGCGCCTGCCGGCCCGGCCGGCCGATCTCAGCCTCGATCCGCCGAGCCGCGCCAGCGCGACTTGAACCACTCGGGCCGGTGCGCCGCCTCGTTGCCGAGCTGCTCGGCCATCAGATCGTCCCA
Source organism: Chloroflexota bacterium (assembly GCA_042408635.1). Taxonomy (GTDB): domain Bacteria; phylum Chloroflexota; class UBA6077; order FW602-bin22; family JBHOQZ01; genus JBHOQZ01. The sequence continues at coordinate 282 of JBHOQZ010000303.1, read as the reverse complement.
GGCGTGCTGCCAGTCCCCGCCGGGGACGCTCCCGGTCGTCACGTAGGCGCTCTCCAGCGTGTCGCGGCGGCGGGCGAACTCCTCGCGCTGGCGCCGGTAGAGCGCCAGCACCGCGTCGCGGTCCTCGGTGCTCAGCAGATATTCGGCCAGGCGCACCCACGCTTCGATGACCTCGTCCACCACCTGCCGCCCCGCCTCGGCCGACGCCTCGGTGCGGGGGTCGCGCCCCATGATGCCGAAGACGCGGTAGCTCTCCGGCATTGCGAACCGGTCGCGCAGCGG
>JBHOQZ010000861.1:0-11053 GCA_042408635.1 Chloroflexota bacterium | reverse complement strand
GCGACCCGGTCACCATGTACGTCTGCGGCATCACCCCGTATTCGGAGTCGCACGTCGGCCACGCCATGTCGGCGATCGCCTTCGATTCGATCCGCCGCTACCTGGAATACGCCGGCTACCGCGTCCGCTACATCCAGAACTTCACCGACGTCGACGACAAGATCATCAACCGCGCCAACGAGATCGGTGAGGACCCCAACGCGCTCGCCGAGCGCTACATCCAGCGGCACCTGGCCGCGCTGGAACGGCTCAACGTCAAACCGGCCGATGCCTGGCCGCGCGTGACCCAGGAGATCCCCGAGATCATCGCCATGGTCGAGGGGCTGGAGCGCGCCGGCTACGCCTACCGCGTCAACGGCGACGTCTACTACCGCGTGCTGCGCGATCCCGACTACGGCAAGCTCTCGCACCGCTCACTCGACGACCTCCAGGCCGGCGCCCGGGTCGAGGTGGACGAGCGCAAGGAGCACCCGATGGACTTCGCGCTCTGGAAGGGCGCCAAGCCCGGCGAGCCGGCCTGGCCGAGCCCTTGGGGACCGGGCCGACCGGGCTGGCACATCGAGTGCTCGGCGATGGCCCGGCGCTACCTGGGCGACCAGATCGACATCCACGGCGGCGGCGCGGACCTGATCTTCCCCCACCATGAGAACGAGATCGCCCAGTCGGAGAGTTACACCGGGCGCCGGCCGTTCGCGAGGTACTGGCTGCACAACGGCCTGCTCCAGCTCGGCAGCGAGAAGATGAGCAAGTCGCTGGGCAACCTCATCACGATCGAGGAGGCGCTCGACCGCTACGGCGCCGACCCGATCCGCCTCTTCGTCCTCTCGTCGCACTACCGCAGTCCGCTGACCTGGACCGACGAGGGGGTCGAGGCGGCGCGCCGGGGTGTCGAGCGACTGCGCAGCGCGGCGCGCGCCGAGCCGACACCGGGCGGGATGAACACGCCCGCCGCCGAGACGCTGATGGCCGCCGTCGAGACCGCGCGGGCGAGCTTCAAGCGGTCGATGGACGACGACTTCAACACGGCCGGTGCGCTCGGCCACCTCTTCGATCTCGCGCGCGAGATCAACCGGGCCCGCGAGGCGGGCGCGCCGAGCGACATCGTCCGGCGCGCCCAGGCGGCGCTGCTCGAACTGGCCGAGGTGCTCGGCCTGCGGCTCGAGCCCGAGACCCGCTCGACCGCGGACGTGGCGGCGGCGCCCTTCATCGACCTGCTGGTCGAGGTGCGCTCGGAGCTGCGGGCCGCGAAGCAGTTCGCGCTGGCCGACGCGATCCGGCAGCGGCTGGCCGCGCTCGGCATCGCGCTCGTCGACACGCCCGAGGGTACGACCTGGACGGTCGAGGTGTAGCGTGACCTATCCCGCGTCGGCACTCTCCCCGGGCGGTGCCGGGTGGCCCCGGCCCCGGCGGGCGCCGCGCTGGGCGTGGCCGACCTGATCTGGGGCCGTCGCCCGGTGCTGGAGGCGCTCCGGGCCGGCCGGCCCCGCCGCATCCTGCTCCTGCTGGACGCCCGCCTCGACCCCGAGCTCGAGGCGGCGCTGCGCGACGCCTGGCACGCGGGCGTGCGGGTGGAGGAGGTGTCCCGGCGCGACCTCGACCGGCTGGCCAGCGGCGCCAACCACCAGGGCCTCATCGCCGAGGTCGAGCCCTACCGCTACGCCGACTTTGCCGACATCCTCGACGCCGTCCAGGCGCGGCATGGGGCGGCCGACGCTGGTGCCAGCCGCAACACCGCGGCGCTCCTGCTCGTCCTCGACCACCTCCAGGACCCGCAGAACCTCGGCAGCCTGCTGCGGACGGCCGAGAGCGTGGGGGTGGATGGCGTCATCCTCCCGCGCGCCCGGGCGGCCGGGGTCACGCCGGCGGTCGTGAAGGCGTCGGCCGGGGCGACTGAGCACCTGCGGATCGCGCTGGTGCCCAACCTACCGCGCGCCATCCAGCAGCTTCAGGCGGTCGGCGTCTGGTGCCTGGCGCTCGACGGCTCGGCCGATCGCCGCCCGGACGAGGCGGACCTGACGCTGCCGACGGCCCTCGTGGTCGGCAGCGAGGGCGAGGGGATCAGCCGACTGGTGCGTGAGCGATGCGACGCCGCGGTCGCACTGCCCATGGGCGGCCGCATCGCCTCGCTCAACGCCGCCGTCGCCGGCTCGATCGTGCTCTACGAGGCTTGGCGCCAACGCGGCTGGAAGACCCGCACCGACAGGCCCGGCGACGGCGCCTGACCGCTGAGGGTCGGCTATCGCTCGGCCACGTCGGCGCGGGTGGCGCCGCTGATGCGCAGCAGGTCGGCGGGCGCGATCGGGAAGACGGCGTGCTGGTGGCCGGCCGCCGCCCAGACCTCGGCGAAGCGGAAGAGGCTTTCGTCCATCAGCGTGCGCAGCGGCTCGGCGTGGGCCACGGGCGGCACGCCGCCGATGACGTAGCCGGTGCGCCGCTTGATCGTGTCGGCGTCGGCGGGCTTGACGCGCGCCACGCCCAGCGCGCCGGCGAGCCGCCCTGTATCGACGCGGCGGTCGCCAGCCATCATTACAAGGCAAAGTTCGTCGCCGGCGGCGAAGATGATCGACTTGACGATCTGCCCGAGCGCGCAGCCCACGGCGTCGGCCGCCATCTGCGCAGTACGTGTGCTCTGATCGAGCATACGCGGCTCGCTCGCGACGCCGCTGCGGTGCAGGAACTCAGCGACGCGCTGCACCGGCGCGGGGAAAGGGGGTGCGCTCATGCTAGCCCGAGCTCGCCGGCGACGGCTCGCCCTCGGGCGGCAGCGCCTCGTCGATCAGCATCACCGGTATGCCGTCGCGGATGGGGTAGCGGCGGCCGCACCGCGTGCAGACGAGGAAATCGCCCTTCTGTTCGACGGGCGCCTTGTCGTCGGGACAGGCCAGGATCTCGATCAGCTCGGCATCGATCATGGTCGTTCTCTCCTGAAGCCGGTTCAGGCGTCCGGCCGAAAGGCGTTCACCGCCTCGATCACGCGCGCGACCTCGTCGTCGCGCAGCTCCGGGTAGAGCGGCAGCGACAGCACCTCGCGGGCGCAACGCTCCGCGTTCGGGAAGGAGCCGGGGCCCAGGCCGAGGTCGCGGTAGGCGTCCTGCAGGTGCACCGGGATCGGGTAGTGCACGATTGTGGCGATGCCGTGCGCCTTCAGGTGCGCCTGGAGAGCGTCCCGGTGCGGGGAGCGCACCGCGTAGAGGTGGTAGGTGTGGTGGGCGCCGGGCACCTCGCGCGGCGTCTCGACGTGGGGGTTGTCGATGCCCGCCGTGTAGGCCGCCGCGACCGCGCGCCGACGCTCGATCCAACCATCGAGGTGGGGCAGTTTGGCGCGCAGGATCGCCGCCTGGAGCTCGTCGAGCCGGCTGTTGCGGGCGACCACCGTGTGCAGGTAGCGCGCGCGCTCGCGCTGGCCGAGGTTGCGGCGCACGCGCACCCACTCGACCAGCTCGTCGTCGTCGGTCACGACCGCGCCGGCGTCGCCCATCGCGCCCAGGTTCTTCGTCGGGTAGAAGCTGAAGGCGGTGAGCCGGCCGAGCGTGCCGGCTGGCCGCCCCTGCCAGCGCGCGCCGTGGCCCTGCGCGGCGTCCTCGACGACCGGGATGCGGTGGCGCGCCGCGATCTCGCCGATCCGCGTCATGTCGGCGGGCTGGCCGTAGAGGTGGACCGGCAGAATCGCCCGCGTACGCGGCGTGATCGCGGTCTCCAGCCCGGCCGGGTCGAGGTTCATACTCGCCCACTCGACGTCGACGAATACCGGCCGGGCGCCCGTGAAGCTGATCGCGTGGACGGTGGGCACGGCGGTGTGGGGTGTCGTGATCACCTCGTCGCCGGGCCCGACACCCAGCGCTTCGAGCGCGATCTGGATCGCGTCGGTGCCGCTGGCGACTCCGACGGCGTGCCGCGCCCCGCAGTAGGCCGCCCACTCGCGCTCGAAGGCGGCGACCTCGGCGCCGAGGATGAACCAGCCGCTGGCGCGCACGCGCTCCATGGCGCCGGTCAGCTCGGTCGCGAGCGAATCGTGCTGGCGCTTGAGGTCCCCGAAGAGGATCGGCGCGGTGGCGGTCAGCGACATGGGCGGCTTTCTCCCTGTATCTCGTGCCGGCTTCCGGGATTCGGCTCGCAGCCGTCGCAGCGGCCTGGCCGGCTTACCAATAGTGCTCGCGGTGCTGGCGGAAGAAGGCAATGGTGCGGCGCAGCCCTTCTTCGAGGTCGACTTTCGGCGCCCAGCCCAGAACCTCGCGGGCGTGGCTCCAATCCGAGTAGACGCTGCCGATGTCGATCACCTTGCGCTCGGGCGGGAACGGGGTGATGCGATAGCTGCCGGTCCCCGCCACCGCGATCAGGGTGCGGATCAGCTCGAGGTGCGAGACCGGGCGCAGGCCGCCGAGGTTGAAGATGCCGCCGTTGGCGCGCTCGTGGGCAGCGGCCAGCAGGAACGCCTCGACCGCGTCGTCGACATAGGTGTAGTCGCGGAGCTGGCTGCCGTCGCCCCAGATCTGGATCTCCTCGTCGTCGATCGCCTGCTTGACGAACCAGCCGAGCGCCGTCTGACGGTTGTGGCGCACGAGCATGCGCGGGCCATAGGTGTTGGTCAGGCGCAGCGCCACCGAGCGGATGCCGTAGACGTCGTGGTAGACGATGTGGTAGCGCTCACCGGCCATCTTGTTGATGCCGTTGACGTCGGTCGGCGTGAGCAGGTGCTTCTCGTCGATCGGCAGATACTGCGGCTTGCCGTAGATCTGGCGCGTGCTGGCATACAGGATCTTGACGCCGGGGTTGTGCTTGCGGCACGCCTCGAGCAGCGAGAGCTGGGCCCGGCAGTTGATCTCGAGGTCGGTGTAGGGGTTGCGCATCGAGTCGATGTGGCTGACCTGGCCGGCTAGGTTGAAGATGAAGTCCTGCCCGCCGACCAGGTACTGCATCGCGTTCTCGTCACGCACATCGGCGAAGTTGACGTGGACGCGCGGATGATCGCGGATCGGCGCGATGTTCTCGAGGTTGCCGCCGTAGTCGGGCACCATCGAATCGACGAGCACGACGTGCGCCCCGAGCTCGACGAGGCGCAGCGCCAGGTTGCTGCCGATGAAGCCGAGGCCGCCGGTGACCAGGACGCGCCGATCGCGGAAGATGTCGGTGTAGGGCATGCCTGACCTGTCTCTGCCTCTCCGGGCCACGGCGCGCCTGAACTGCCCGTCCGGATGTGGACGCGCCACCGCCGATTATAGGCGCGCGCGGGAGGGCGAGCAACCCGCGGCGACTGCCGGGAATGTTAAGAGGCGCATAGCGCTTAGCCGGGCCGGGTGCGACGATCGAGAGAGCGGCAACACCCATCGAGAACCCTCGCCGCGAGAGGAGCCGATCGTGCCAACCGATACCACGACCCTGACCGCGACCCTGGAGCGGGCGCTCGACCAGACCGACTGCGTCATCGGCGGCATCAAATCGGAGCAGATGCAGCGCCCGACCCCCTGTGCCGGGTGGGACGTTGCCAAGCTGCTCGAGCACACCCTCGAAGGGCCGACCTGGTTCATCGACGCGGTTGGCGGCCAGCAGCCGGAGGTGCCGGCGAGCGCCGACGCCGCCGCCCGCTTCCGCGCCCGCGCCGCCGCCTTGCTCGATCTGGCGCGCCGACCCGGCAGGCTGGAACGGTTTTACGCCACCCCGTGGGGCGGGTTCACCGGTGCCCAACTGGCCGAGTTCACGCTGGTCGAGGTCGTGATCCATGCCTGGGACCTCGCCCGCGCCACGGACCAGGCGGCATCGCTCGACCCCACCCTGGCGGAGGCGGCGCTGCCGCTCGCCCCCGCAATCGCACCGCCCGAGTCGCGCGGCAAGCCGGAGATGTTCGCGGTCGAGGTGCCGATCGGCGCCGACGCGCCGCCCTACGACCGCTTGGCCGCGTTCCTCGGCCGCCAGCCCTGAGCCTGTCCGCTGAGGGCGAACGCATGCGAATCAAGCTGAACCGCGTGTACGTGGACGACTAGGAATAGGCCCTTCGCTTCTACACCGATGTGTTTGGCTTCGCGAAGCGCGCCGGTGTGGGCCAGGGACCGTTTCGCTGGCGGACCGTGGCCTCACCGGAGGACCCGGACGGCACCAAGTTGCAGCTCGCGCTCAACGACAACCCCGCGGCCAGGGCCTACCAGCAGGCCATGTTCGAGCAGGGCCAGCCCATTGCCATGGTCTTCACCGACGACATCAAGGGCGACTACGAGCGCATCAAGGTCCGCGGCGTCGAGTTCACCATGCCATCAACCGAGGTGACCGGCTCGACCATCGCCGTGCTGAACGACACCTGCGGCAACCTGATCCAGATCGCGCAACTGGGGCGCCGCTAGGCCGGGCGTTCAGCGCGGCAGGTCGAGCAGAGTGACGGTAACCGGGCGGGGAGCCGCTAGACCAGGGCGGCATGGCCTGGCAGCTACGCCCGCTCCAGCGCGGCGAGCGCGACCGCCACCTCGGCCGCGAGCGCCGCGTTCTGGCGCAGCAGCGCAAGGTTGGCGGCCAGGCTGTGGCCGGCCGTGATCTCGTTGAGCGCGGCCAGAAGGAACGGCGTGAGCGCCTTGCCCGCGATGCCTGCGGCTGCCGCGCGGCGCTCCGCCTCGGTCAGCGCCGGCTCGATCTCGCCGGTCGGGATGGCCGCCGCCTCGGGCACGGGCACCGCGAGGAGCACCGCGCCCGCCAGACCCGCGCGCCAGCGCGCGCGTGCCACCTCAGCGGCGCCCGCCGCCGTCTCGACTCGCTCCTCCAACCGTAGCCCGCTCTCACGGGCGTAGAAGGCGGGGAACTCGTCGGTCCGGTAGCCAAGCACGGTCACGCCGGCGGTTTCGAGGTATTCCAGCGTCGCGGGCAGGTCGAGGATGGACTTGGCCCCGGCGCAGACGACCACGCACGAGTGGCGCTCGAGCGCCCGCAGGTCGGTCGAGATGTCGAAGGTCGCGGCGGCGCCCCGGTGCACGCCGCCTATGCCGCCCGTGGCGAAGACGCGGATGCCGGCGCGCTCGGCGGCAAACAGCGTGGCCGCGACCGTCGTTGCGCCGAGAGCCCCGCGCGCGAGCACCGGGCCGATGTCGCGCAGGCTGACCTTCGTCGCGGGCTCCTGCGCCAGGCGGCGCAGGAGCCCGGCGTCGGCCCCGACCGCGATGCGGCCGTCCGCCAGCGCGATCGTGGCGGGGGTGGCGCCGCCCTCGCGCACGATCCGCTCGAGGTCGTGCGCGAGGGCGAGGTTGTGCGGGGCGGGCAGCCCGTGGGCGATCACCGTCGATTCGAGGGCCACGACGGGCCGACCGGCCGCCAGCTCGGCGCCGACACTCTCGGAGACAACGAGCCGCTCGGCACCTACCCAGGTCAATGCGTCAGCCTGCCACTCTCACCCACCGGGCCGGGACGGGACCCGTGGGGGAGGTGGTGAAAACCCCCTCCAAAGACCAGGCTGCACGCCTGTGCGCCGGCTGTAATTCGGTTTGCAGGCTCAGCGCAGGCATTTTCCTCCCCTGGCGTGGGCCGCCTTGCCGGTTGTCCTCGGCGCCGTTCCAATCTACGCTCGCCTAGCCGCGCGCGGCGGTTTCCATCCACCAGCGGCGCCGCCGGCTGGGGAGGGTTTCGCCACTGCGGACGACGTTGCCGGTGAAATCCTCGGGGAGTAGGTCTGAGCCGATGATGCAGTTGCGCCCGATGCGCACCCCGTCGGGGAGCTGGGCGCTGCGGCCGATCACCGTCAGACCGGAGTTGAGCGCGCGCGGCTGCTGCCGATTCGGGGTGAAGTCCTCGCCGAAGCCGATGATGGCGTTGCGCCCGACGTGGACGTTCTTGTCGAGGATCGCGTGATCGACCGTGGCGAACTCACCGATCACCGAGTTGTTCATGATGATCGAGTCCTGCACGACCGCGCCCCGCCCGACCCGCACGCCGGGCGAGAGGACCGAGTTGTAGACCTCGCCCTCGATGACGCAGCCGTGGCAGATCAGGCTGCGCCGCACGATCGTGTCGCTGCCCAGCTTCGCCGGCGGCTGCTCCTCGCTGTGGGTGTGGATGATCGCCGAGCGGTCGTAGAGGTCGAACGGCGGATCCTCCTTCAGCAGGTCCATGTTGGCCTCCCAGTAGGACTGGAGGGTGCCGACGTCGCGCCAATACCCCCGGAAGGGGAAGGTGTAGACCCGGTCCTGCCGAACCATGGCGGGGATGACGTTCTTGCCGAAGTCGTGGGCGGAGGTGGGGTTCTCGGCGTCTTCTTCGAGGCGCTCGAACAAGATCGCGCGGTTGAAGACGTAGATGCCCATCGAAACGAGGTTGCTGCGAGGGCGCTCGGGCTTCTCCTCGAACTCGACGGCGCGGCCGTCCTGGTCGCAGATGAGGGTGCCGAAGCGGGTAGCCTCCTCGATCGGCACCTCCATCACCGCGACGGTGAGATCGGCCCGCCGCTCCCGGTGGAAGTCGAGCATCTCCCGGTAGTCCATGCGGTAGATGTGGTCGCCCGAGAGGATGAGCACCTCGTCGCAGTCCTGGTCCCAGATGAAGTTGAGGTTCTGGTACACCGCGTCGGCGGTGCCGCGGTACCAGCTCGACGAGCCGCGGCCCAGGTAGGGCTGGAGGAGGTGGATGCCACCATTGGCGCGGTCCAGGTCCCAGGGCTTGCCCACACCGATATGCTCGTTGAGGGAGCGTGGGCGATACTGCGTCAGCACCGCCACGTTGTAGATGCCCGAGTTGACGCAGTTGCTCAATGTAAAGTCGATGATCCGGTACTTACCGGCGAACGGGACCGCGGGCTTGGTGCGCTTCTCGGAGAGCACGCTCAGGCGATCGCCCTTCCCCCCGGCGAGGATCACTGCCAGTACCTGGTTCATTTCCGCCATCCCCACGGTTTTCCACCTCGATTATAGCCTACCCTCCCGACGACGAGGCGCCCGGGCCGGACGCCAACTCGGTATAATGCCCCGGGGCCGGCGCACCGGCCGCGACGGCGGGCAGTCGCCGCTCGGATCGGACACCTGGAGGGCGGTGTGGGGGATCGCGTTAACCGTTACGTCATCATCGGCAACGGCGCCGCGGGCACGTTCTGCGCCGAGACGCTCAAGAAGCAGGAGCCGACCGCCTCGGTCACGCTCATCGCCAACGAGCCCTATCCGCTCTACAACCGCGTCGCGCTCCCGCCCTTCCTGCGCGGCCAGGTCCAGGAGCGCAAAGTCATCATGCGCACGCCCGAGCGCCACCGCGACGCCGGCATCGACTTCCGCACCGGCGTCAACGTCGTCGCGCTCTGCGTCGAGGAGCGCACGGTCCTCACCGACACCGGGGAGGAGCTGCCGTTCGACAAGCTCATGCTCGCCACCGGCGGCCGCCCGAACCCGCTCAAGGTTCCCGGTGCGAGCTGGGAGCACTGCTACAACTTCCAGACGCTCGACGACACCCGCGCCATCATCGAGCGCGTGCTCGAGTCGAAGGCGGCGATCACCTACGGCGGCAGTTTCATCGCCTATGAGCTCACCGAGGGGTTCGCCACGCGCGGCCTGCCCGTCACCTGGATCATGCGCGGCCCGCGCTTCCTCCGCCGCATCCTCGACGAGGAGGGTGGCGAGCTGGTCGACCGGATCGCTGCCAAGCACAACGTCACCGTCCTCCACGGCGACGAGGTCCTCTCCGTCCACCCGAAGAACGGCCTCGCCTCCCACGTCAAGACCAAGCAGGGCCGCACGATCGAGGGCGATCTGATCGGGGTCGGGCTCGGCCTCACGCTCAACACCGACTTCCTGCAGGGCACGCCGGTGACGTGCAACCGGGGGATCGTCGTCGATGAGTACCTCGAGACGAGCGTGCCAGGTATCTTCGCCGGCGGGGATGCCGCCGAATTCTACGACAGCTTCACCGGCCAGTACCTCACCATGGGCACCTGGGACAATGCGGTCTCGCACGGGCGCACCGCCGCCGCCAACATGCTCGGCGACCGCAAGCCCTACACCGACGTGCCGACCTACACCAGCACGTTGTTCCACACCAAGATCAGCGTGGTGGGGATCACACCCGAGAGCAGCCCCGACCTGGTCTCGGTCAGCCGGGTCGACTTCGAAAACGAGCAATACCTCAAGATCTTCTTCCTGCAGGATCGGGTCGTCGGCGCGGTCATGATCGGCTCGCGCGGCGCCCGCCGAACCCTGCTCGAGCTCATCAAGAGCAAAGAACCGGTCGAGGGCGACAAGACGCGCCTGCTCGAGACCGAGTGACGGGAGGTTCGTTTGCGAACCGCCGACCTGGACACCCCCTCCCTGCTGATCGACCTCGACGTCATGGAGCGCAACATCGCCCGCATGGCGGCCTACACCCGGGCCCACGGGCTGGCGCTGCGCCCGCACACCAAGACGCACAAGGTCCCCGAGATCGCCAAGCAGCAGCTCGCGGCCGGCGCCGTCGGCATCACCGTGGCCAAGCTGGGCGAGGCCGAGGTGATGGCCGCGCATGGGCTTGACGACATCTTCGTCGCCTACCCGATCGTGGGCGACATCAAGCAGGCTAGGCTCGCCCGCCTCGCCCGCGAGGTGCGGCTGCGCACCTGCTTCGACTCGCTCGAGGTCGCCGAGGGGATCTCGCGCCACGCGCGCGAGGCCGGGGCGACGGTGCGCGTGCTTCTCGACCTGGATACCGGCAACGCGCGCACCGGCGTGCAGTCGGTCGAGGTGCTGGTCGAGCTGGCCCGGCGCGTCGCCGAACTACCGGGGCTCGAGTACGAGGGACTGTTCGTCTATCCCGGGCACCTCTCGCACGCTGGGGAGGAGCGGCCCGCGCTGCTCGCCCGGCAGCGCGAGCTCGTGGACGAGGCGATCGCGCGGCTGCACGAGGTCGGGCTGCCGCCGCGCGTGGTCTCGGGCGGCACCACCCCCGCGGCCGAGGCGATGCACGAGCTGGGCAACGTGAGCGAAATCCGGCCCGGCACCTACGTTTTCAACGACGTGAACACGGTGAGCACCGGCTACTGCGGCCTCGAGGACTGTGCGGGTAGCGTGCTGGTGACCGTGGTGAGCCGGCCGACGGCCGACCGCGCGATCATTGACGCGGGCTCGAAGAC
>JBHOQZ010000859.1:0-1959 GCA_042408635.1 Chloroflexota bacterium | reverse complement strand
TCGCGCTGGTGCTGCTGCGCGGCGTCCGCGGCCGGGCGCGGCCGGCCGCTACGCCCGCTCCGCCTCAAGCGGCGGCGTGATCGCCCGCAGCCGCGCCACGAGCACGTAGGGGAACTGGTCGAGGTTGTCCCAGCGCAGCGGGTCCTGGGGACCCGCCGCAGAGGGGTGCGACCCCTGTTCGGGATAGCCCGGCTCCTCGAGCGCGTCGAGCATCAACCCGACCCGAAAGGCCGCCCCCAGCAGCTCGCCGAGCGGCCGGTGGAAGTAGTAGTGCGGCATCGGCTCGCCGACGATGCCGAGGCCCTTCTCGGGCGGGATGCGCAGGTAGCGCGTGAGCCGCAGCGCCTGGCTCGTGTACACCTCGCCGCCTCGCTCGCCGCGTTCGGCCACGATCGCGCTGCCCGGCATGGCGAAGCAGGGGTGGATTACCGAGAAGACGAAGCGGCCGCCCGGTTTGAGCAGCCTGGGCAGCGCCGCCATGAGCGGGTCGAGCGTCCGGATGTCCATCAGCGCCATGTTGCAGAGCGCAACGTCGAAGCGCCGCTCGCCCAGCGACCGCAGCGCCTCCGCATCGGTCGCGTCGAGCACGCGGTACTCGATCCGGTCGGCCAGGGTCGTCGACCGCGCCCGTGCCCGCTCGATCAAGCCCGCGCTGAAGTCGCAGCCCACGACCGTGGCACCGGCCTCGGCCAGTCGGCGGCTCCACTGGCCGTTGCCGCAGGCGATGTCGAGCACGGCGTCACCGGGCCGCACTGCTAGCAGGCGCTCGACCACCGGCACCAGCACCTCCCGGTGGAGGCGGGTGCCGACCTCCATCTTCTCGTCCCAGAACGCGGCCTTCTGCTCCCAGAGGGCGTGGGCCTCCTGGGCGATTGCCCGCGCCTCCGGCTGCCCTGGCTCTCGATCCATACGTTCGGCATCTCCGTGCAAGGTCTCCCGTCCACGCATGCTAACCGGCCCGGGCGGCAAGCGAAACCGCCGCCCCCCACCACCCCGGTCGTCGTCAGCGCGTTGGGCTCGGGGGCACGGCGGCGGCCCGAACGCCGGGGGAGGCCGGACCGGCGTGGTAGACTCGCGGGGACACGGCGGGAGGAGGAGATGGGGATGGCGAGAGATGGGGCCGGCGGGCCGATTCGGGTCGGCGTGATCGGCTGCGGCAGCATCGCGGTGTCGGCGCACCTGCCGGCGCTGCGGCGGCTGCGACCGTCGGTCGAGGTCGTGGCGGTGGCCGACGTGCGCCCCGAGGTGGCGCGGCAGGTGGCGCGCGACTGGGAGGTGCCGCACGTCTACAGCGACTACCGCGAGCTGCTGGCGCGCGACGACATCGACTCGGTGACGATCTGCACACCCGAGTTCCTGCACGGCGAGCAGGCGGTCGCGGCGGCGCGCGCCGGCAAGCACATCCTCTGCGAGAAGCCGATGGCGGACTCGCTCGAGGCGGCCGACGCCATGCTCGAGGCGGCGCGGGCGAACGGCGTCCGGCTGATGATCGGCCACAGTCGGCGGTTCACCCGGCGCTACATCGAGGTGCGGCGCGCCATCGATGCCGGTGACGTCGGCGCGGTGACGCTCGTGCGCGAGAACGAGCGGCGGCCAATTGCCCAGTACGCCTCGCAGAACCTGCCGGTGAGCGAGTGGAGCCCGGGCGGCGAGGGGCGCACCTGGAAGGACATGGCGCAGTACACCTACGGCGTCGTGCTCGGCGGCGGCATCCACGAGTTCGACCTGCTGCGCTGGTACGCGGGAGACGAGGCGGCGGAGGTCTATGCGCAGGCGCAGATCGCCGACCCCCTGCGCGAGGTGCCCGACGCCGTGGCGTTCACGATCCGCTTCCGCAACGGAGTCATCGGCGCCTGCGACCTCTACATCAACTGCCCGCGCCACTACCCGTTCTACCACCAGCTCGAGATTTTCGGCGATCAGGGCCTGGTGCGGGCGATGGACCCGGAGATGGAGACG
>JBHOQZ010000854.1:0-2641 GCA_042408635.1 Chloroflexota bacterium | reverse complement strand
TGTGAGCACCCGTCGATCTGAGCACCCACTGAGGTGTTCCCTTGGCCAGACCGCGCATCCTCACCGGTGACCGGCCGACCGGCAGACTCCACCTCGGCCACTACGTCGGCACGCTCGCCAACCGCGTGCGCCTCCACGACGAGTACGAGCTGTTCCTGCTCGTACTCGTCCTGGAGGCGCACGCGGTTGGCGAGCGTGCCGACGTAGTGGCCGAGGTGGAGTCTGCCGGTCGGCCGGTCGCCGGTGAGGATGCGCGGTTTGGCCAAGGGAACACCTCATTGCGTGCTCAGATCGACGGCTGCTCACGTCGACCCGTTGGTTCGCGGGTCGCGGACCTGAGCGGTATTGGCACGCCAACAAAAGCGCCAAACGTGCCGGCCCCGGCGATTGTTCCGCCCTCCGGGCGTCGCTATTATAGCAACCCGCCATGCATCACGGCCCCGCGGCGCCGCCTCCTGCGCCAGCTCCCGGCCCGCCGCCACGCGCTCTGGTCTCCCCGCTGTGGCTCGGGTCGCCAGATCGGAGCGGCGCCGGCCTCGGCGAGAGTGGCGCGCAGCGGCCCGAGGGGCGATCTCCACGCGGGTGAGGGGGCGAGGTGTCATGAACGCGGCGCAGATCTGGCAGGTGGCGCTGGGCGAGCTCGAGCCGGTGCTGAGCAAGCACTACTTCCAGATGTGGGTGCGCACCGCCGCCCCGCTGGGTCACGCGGACGGCGTCTTCACGCTCGGCGCGCCCAGCACCTTCGCCAAGGAATACCTCGAGCAGAAGTGCCTCCCCCAGCTCCGGCGCAGCATCAGCGGCATCGTCGGCCGCGAGACTGAGGTCGAGATCGTGGTCAGCACGGGTGAGACAGGCAGCACGCGCCAGGGCGCCCGCCGCGCGGGTTCGCCCGGGCGCGAGGTCGAGGTCGGCACTATCGGAGGCCGGTCCGGCGAGGTGGGCGGGCGACGCCGGGGCGCCCTTGCCACTGCCGAACCGCCGGCGTCCGACGCGGCGGACCTCGCCGCCCGGGCTGCCGCGCTGGACGACGACGTGGAGGTGGATGATAGTCAGGGGCCGACGGGAGGCGACTCAGCCCTCGGCGCGCGCGGGCGCGGCCTCCGGGCCGGGGGGGGCGGCCCCGCGGGCGCGGCGCTGCCCGAGGGCCTGGCGCTCAATCCGCGCTACACCTTCGAGACGTTCGTGGTCGGCAGCAGCAACCGCCTCGCCCATGCCGCCTCGCTCGCGGTCGCCGACAAGCCGGCGGCAGCCTACAAACCGCTGTTCATCTACGGCGGCGTCGGCCTGGGCAAGACGCACCTGCTGCACGCTATCGGCCACCGGGTCGCCCGGCGCGGGCTGCGCGTGCTCTACCTCTCCTCCGAGCGTTTCACCAACGACCTGATCAACGCGATCCGCACCAACCGCACCGAGGAGTTCCGCAGCCGCTATCGCACCATCGATATGCTCCTGATCGACGACATCCAGTTCATCGCCGGTAAGGAGACAACCCAGGAGGAGTTCTTCCACACCTTCAACGCGCTCCACGAGGCGAACCGCCAGATCGTGCTCTGCAGCGATCGGCCGCCGAAGTCGATCACCACCCTCGAGGACCGGCTGCGCACTCGCTTCGAGTGGGGCCTGATCGCGGACGTGACCACGCCCGACTTCGAGCACCGCTGCGCGATCCTCCAGGCAAAGGCGGCGACCCTCGACGTGCCGATCCCGCCGGCCGTGGTCGAGTACGTGGCACGCAAGGTCCAGTCGAACATCCGCGAGCTCGAGGGCTCGCTCAACCGGATCGTGGCGCTTGCCAGCCTGACGGGGCAGCCGATCCGGCTCGAGACGGCGGCGGCGGCGCTGGGCGACATCCTCGACAACCCGAACAAGCGGTTCATCACCGGCGCCGGGATCGTCGAGGCGGTGGCGAAGTACTATGGGGTCGACCCGAAGCTCCTGCGCGGCAAGAAGCGCGACCGCGAGATCGTGGTGCCGCGCCATGTGGCGATGCACCTGATGCGGCAGGAGACATCGATGTCGTTGGTGGAGATCGGGCGTGAGCTGGGCGGGCGCGACCACTCGACGGTGCTGCATGGCTGCGACAAGATCGCGGGCGACCTGCAAACCGACCAGCGCCTGCGCCGCGACGTCGACAGCATCCGCCAGCTCCTCTACGACGCCGCCAAACCCTAGCGCCTGCTACGATTGCAGACAGCGGGAGGTGGCGTGATGGACTGGCAGTGCCTGCGCCGGCTCGTGCCCGACCGTTGGGTTGTGGTGGAGGCGCTCCAGTCAACGGCTGCCAGATGGGGGTCGAGATGGGGACACGGCAACCGGGCGCCGACGGTCAGCCCGCCCCCGCCCCGGCGGAGGAGATCGCGGCGCACTACGCGAGCGGCTACGAGGCCGAACGCCTGACGCGGGGCGCCGGGCAGCTCGAGGCGGCGCGCACGCGCGAGATCCTGGCGCGCTACCTGCCGCCGCCGCCCGCCGGCATCCTCGACGTGGCCGCCGGGGCGGGCGTCTACGCGCTGCCGCTCGCGCGCCAGGGCTACCGCCTCCACCTGCGCGACCTGCTGCCGCTGCACGTCGACCTGGCGCTGCGCGCCGCCGCCGAGCCGCCCGCGGTGCCGCTCGCCAGCGCCCGGGCGGGCGACGCGCG
>JBHOQZ010000848.1:0-1644 GCA_042408635.1 Chloroflexota bacterium | reverse complement strand
GGCGCTACCTGCGGTCGTAGCGCCCCCGGCGATGGCGACGGCGGGGCGGCTGGCCCTCCAGAGTCCGTCTGCCCGGCTGCCGCGCCGTCCAGTCCCGATCTCGATAGGCTGAGGCTGCCGTGGCCGAGATCGTCAACAGCATCGTGATCGAGCGGCCGGTCGAGGCGGTGTTCGACTTCGTGGCCGACCTGCGCAACCACGAGCGGATGCTGCCCTCGACCTACACCGGCTACCGGATCGTGTCCGCCAGGCCAACAGGGCCGGGTGCGCGCATGGAGTACAAGATCGGCCTGATGGGCAAGGAGTACCCGACGGCCATCGAGATCTCGGTCTACCAGCCGCCCACCCGCCTCGTCGAGCGCGCCGACACGCGCACCGAGTACTGGTCCGAGTGGCGCTTCGAGCCCGAGGGCGCCGGCACGCGGGTCACGCTGCGCACGGTCTATCGGCCCGGCGGCGGCGTCCTGGGTGCCCTGCTCGACCCGGTCCTCGGGCGACGGCGCACCCGCGAGGCGCAGATCCGGCCGCTCGAGCGCCTCAAATCCGTTCTCGAGGGTGGAGCACCATGACAGCGCGGCGCAATCGCACCCACGCAGGTCCACGCCTGCGCGTGATCGGCGCGGCGGTGCGGCCCGATGGCCTCACCGTCGTCCGGTTCGAGCTGCGCAGCCGGCGCACGTCTCTCTTCCTACACGCCGACGACATCGTGGCCGAGGGGCCGGGCGGTGTGCGCGCCGTGGGCATCGGCCTGCGCGGCGGACCGGCCGGCCGGGATCGGTGGGTCTACGACTGCACGATCCGACTGAGCCACGCCGTGCCCGATCCCTACGCGCTGCGGCTGCGCGTGCTGGCTCTGCGCAGCGGCGACCGCGTCGGCGCCGAGGCTCCCGACGCTGCCGAGGTGCGCGGTCCCTGGATCTTCGACGTGCCGATCCGCAGCGCCGCCGCCCGTGGCCACGACCCGAGCCGCGAGTGCCATGTCCGCCGTCCGCCGCGCCTGCTGCGCCAGACGGTGCCCTACTACCGCCTGCCCGACCCGCCCGAGGACGAGGCGTAGGCCGGCCCTCCGACGCATCACCGCCACCTGGTGGGTGGGCGGGCCGCGCCTGTGCCAAACCTGGCCCATCTGGGGCCTGAAGGCGCCGCGCCGCACCACCCCAGTTGCTGCGGACACGGCAGCGCTCACGCTTCGCGCAAGTGTTACCCTGTTACCAATTGCGCGCCAGCGCGCCAGCTACCGTCTATCAGCCTGGCTCGGGTGTCGAGTCATCAACGATCCAGCGGGCCGCCTCGCGCAGCGACGCGACAGTCACCGTCGGTGCCCAGCCGGAGGCCGGTTCGAGGTGGCTGTAGACGCCGCGCGGACGGCGCACGCGCACGCTCGCCATTCCGATTAGGTTGGGGCCCCGGAAGTCCTTCAGCGGGTTGTCGGCCACGTAGACGGCGGCAGCGGGTGGTATGCCGAAATGCTCGGCGGCCGCCTTGAAGGGCAGCTCCGAGGGCTTGCCCCAGCCGGGACCGCGCTCCCCGGTGAGGAGGAGCAGCCCGAAGCGATCGGCGATCCCGAGTGCGGCGAGCTTGCGGCGCTGCTGGGCCGGGTCTCCGTCGCTGATGAGCGCGAGCGGCCGGCGCGCTCCCAGCTCC
>JBHOQZ010000840.1:0-4402 GCA_042408635.1 Chloroflexota bacterium | reverse complement strand
GGATGCGCCCGATGGCCGGCCGAGCGTGTCGACGGTGAACCCGGTGACGCCGGGGGCGGCCTCGTTCTGGGCGGTGCCGGTGCCCGCGAGTGGGACGCTGGCGCTCTACATGGAGGCGGCGCCGGGTGACACGCGCGACGTGATCGTCGACCTCCTCGGCTACTACCGCTAAGGCCAGCAAGAAAGGAGGACAGCGCCCCATTCGGCCCTGCCCGGCGGCTCGGGTCGAGCCGCCGGGCAGTTCTCACTGTCCGCGCCTCAGCCAGCCGGGCGGCGCGCGATGATGGTCATGTCGCGCCCCGTGGCGAGGCGCGCGAGCACGCGCCGGAGCCGGCGCAACTGGCGGCGGTAGCCCGGCATCGCCCGCGGCGAGCTGTAGACGACCGGCCCCAGGTCGTCGAGCGAGACTTCGCGCGACCGCCAGCCGCGGGCCAGCCGCTTCAAGCCGACGTAGCCGCGCACGAGGTACGAGGACAGCTCGGTCTCGATCCCCAGCGGCTGGAAGCCCGCCGCGACGACGACCCGGCGGAGGGTGGCGGGCTCGAAGTGGTTCAGGTGGTAGGGCACCGACCAGCCCTCCCAGCGCCGCCCCTCCAGGCGGGCATCCAGCCCACGGTAGTTCGGGACGTCGACGACGAGCAGGCCGCCGGGGCGCACGATCCCGCGCAGATGGCGGCAGACGCCGACCGGGTCGGGCAGGTGCTCGAGCGTGTGCGCCATCACCACGACGTCGTAGGTGCCGTCTTCCGGCCGCAGGTCTTCCGGACGGCCCTGGCGGACGGCCAGCCCGAATTGCTCGCGGGCGAACGTGCAGGCCGACTCGGCGACGTCGACCCCGGCCACCTGCCAGCCGCGCTCGCGGGCGGCCACGAGCAGGAAGCCGAGCCCGCAGCCCACGTCGAGCAGCGACCCCGGCCGGGTGTAGCGCTCGATGATCTGCACGATCTCCCCGTTGGCCGCGATCTGCTGCTTGATCTCCCGCTCGCTCAGCGCCGTCCGGAGGGCGCCGTCGGCGTGGAGGATGTCCTCGACGAAGTACGTCTCGTCGTAGAGCGCGGCCAGATCGTCGTCGGCCGGCCGGGGGTTGAGGTAGGCCAGGCGGCAGCGGGCGCAGCGCACGATCTGCCAATCCCCGATCGTCCAGGCCGCCTCGTGCCCGGCCGCCCCGCAGAGCGGGCAGCGCACGCTGACCAGCTTCACCGACGCCCCTCCCAGCCGGCCAGGGCGGCGTGCCGGTGGAGGCCGCCGCTGGCCCCGTTCCGCGAGGATTATAGAGAGCGCGGCGGCCGAGCGCGGCGAGACGGGGTCTGGCCCGGCCAGACCCCCGTCTCGCATCACGCGCCGTGGTCGGCGGCCGTGCCCACAGGCCGGCGCGGCGCTCAGAGGATCGCCATGAGGCGGGTGGGACCGCCGGAAGCCCCCTTCACCTTCGGACCACCCACGACGACGATCGCGCCCACGGGTGGGATCTGGTCGAGGTTGGCGACGTTCTCGAGGCCGTAGCGGTTCGAGGGCAGCCACGAGTTGTGGACGGGGAAGGTGGCCGAGTTGCCGGGGTCGAGGCTGAGGGTGTCGACCCCGATGGCGACGACGTTGCGCTGCAGCATCAGGAAGTCGGTCGCCTCCTTCGAGAAGCCGGGGAAGTGGAGGGTGTTCTGGGCGTCGAGGTTGAGGAAGGCGCGCGGATCGCCGACCTTCGCCGTCCAGCCGCTGTTCATGAAGACGATCGCACCGTCGGGGATGGGGCCGTGCTGGCGCTCCCAGGCGAGGATGTCGTCGAGCATGACCATTGCGTCCGGGTTGGTGCGGGCGCGGGCGGAGATGTCGATCACGGCCGCCGGCCCCATAAGCTGGGAGGCCGGCAGTTCGTCGGCGGGGAGCGCGCCGCGGCCGAAGTGGAGCGGGGCGTCCATGTGGGTGCCGGTGTGCTCGCCGAGCGTCCAGCGGTTGGTGTAGACGCCCTGCTGGTCGAAGTTGGTGAGGTTCTCGATCTGCATCGGATTGAAGCCGGGGAAGACGGGGAACGCCGGGGACATCGTGTGGGTCAGGTCGACGATGCGCATCGCCTTCTGCGGTAGCCTGATCTCGGCCGCGACGGGCGGCGGGGCGACGACCGCCGGCACGGCGGACGCCGCGAGCGAGGCGCCGGCGAGCTTGAACAGGTCACGCCGATGCAACGGGCAGCCACGCGCGAGGGACGCCAGAAAGCCTGGGGCACACATCGCTCCAACTACCTCCTGCTGTGACGTCGGCGATAGCCCGGGTGACAGCCGCCTGATCCCCGGAGTGTAGCATACCGCCTGCGGGGCGGACGCCGGGTCGGGCTGCTCCACGTCGGCAGGGAAAACAACCCGAGCCCCTGCTCCCAACGGATGGAGCGGGGGCTCGGGCCTGGCAGAGAGGAGGGAGAGGAGCGTGTACCAGCGGCGCTGTGCCGCCCCGGCCCGGCTAGAGGCCGGGCGGCAGCACGGTATACGTCGTCTGGTTGCTGGCGACGACGTTGCCGTTGGCGAGCACCTGGATCGTGAGCGTGTGGGTGCCGGGCGTGCCCGCCGAACCGTGGATGGTACCGTTGCCCATGGCGGTGCCGGGGTCGTAGATCACCACCTGACCGCCGAGCGCATTGGTGTCGATGATGCGCACCACCGACGCCGGGTTGACGGCGAAGGTAACGGTGAGCGGCTCACCCTGGCGGTAGGTCGCGCCGCTCGCCTGCCGATCGACCTGGATCGAGAGCAGCGAGGGCACGACGTTGTAGGTGGTCTGCGCGGTCGCCACCGTCTGCCCGTTGACGATCGCGGTGAGCACGAGCGTGTGCAGGCTTGGCACGTTGGCGAGGCCGCTGAAGGTGCCCGTGGAGACCGGGGTCCCCGGATCGTAGACGGTGACCACGTTGCCCCACATGTCGGTGTCGGTCACCTTGATCTGCGTCGGCGGGTTGACCGAGTAGGTGACCACGATCGGGTCGTTGAACTTGTAGGGCTGGCCCGGGTGATCGACGGTGATGGAGGCCTGGACCGGCACCGGCGGCGGCGCGGCGCCCTGGACGCTGAAGTTGACGGTGCCGCTGCCGATCAACTGGTCGTAGAAGTACGCCTCCATGGCGAACTGGTAGGCGCCCGGCGGACCGGCCGGGGTGGTGAACTGCACGACCGGGCCGGGGTCGTTGTCCTGGCGGAGCGTGTTGACGCCGTTGGGGCCGTTGCTGGTGACGCGCACCAGGTTGGCGCCCGGCGCGGTGTAGGTCACGGTGATTGTGTCGCCGGGGTTGTAGACACCATTGGGCCGGTCGACCGTGATCGAGAAGGTGCCCTGGGGGGCGGGCGGCACCGGCGGCTGCGGCTGGGGCGGCGCCGGTGGCGGCGTGTACGCGAACACCTGGAGGGCCCGCGCGCTACCCGGCACATTCGGGTAGTAGGGCGGCACGGTCAGCGTCCAGGTGCCGGGCGAGGGGAAGCTGATCTGGCCGCTGTAGGTCGGGGCGCTGCCGGCACCGATGATGCTGCCCGGCGCGCGCGGCAGATCGACCGCGAACGACTGGCCGGTGTCGGAGTTCGCGTCGAGGCGCACCGTGGGCGGCACCGCGCCGCCGGGCGCGAAGAGGACCACGACGACGCCGACGCTGGTGTTGGAGGGGGCGGGGATCGGGTCGACGCGGATCTCGACGCTCTGGGGCTGGAGCTGCGCGGCGGCCGGGGTCGCCGGCCGGCCGGCCAGAACGAGCGCGAGGGCAAGGCCGAGGGCCGCGACAAGGGAGAGCCACCTCGCGGGGGAGCGAGGCTGGATGGATGCCTTCACTGAACACACCTCCACAGTGACGAATGGCAAAGACCGCGCGCCGAGGTGTGGGCATGGCACGGCGGTAGCTGTGCTGGTGGGCTGGTAGCAGACACGCGAGGAAACTCGCTGAGTCGCACCCCGGTCGCCCCCTCTAACCGGGAATGCAAGCCGCGCGCCTGGCCGGGCTGGTGTGGCCGGCCCTTCAAAGATATAACCGATCGAGCCTAGTCTGTGTTACGGTTTGACCCGAGGATCGGTCGCATGGACGTTTTTTTGGTGCGGACCGGTCGGTGCTACGATTCGCTCGACGGCTCGCTCTCGGCCGCCGCCGATCAACGAACTGCTACGGGAGCGCCGCGCGCTGCGCCGGCCCGCCCGGACCGGAAAGGAACACCGATGCGCTCGACCGGCGGGAATCCGCCCTGGGTCATCATCGCGGTGATCGTGCTCATCGCGCTCTTCTTCATGGGCAACGTCTATAGCTGGCTGGTGCCGCTCCTGTTGGGCGGCATCGGCGTCTGGCTGGTCGTCACCTCGGCGCAGGGGTTGCGCGGGGGCGGCCGCACCGTCTACTGGCGCGGGCAGCGCATCCAGCTCGAGGACAGCACGCGCACGGAGCGCC
>JBHOQZ010000839.1:0-7607 GCA_042408635.1 Chloroflexota bacterium | reverse complement strand
TGCCAGCGTGCGGCCTCGGGCGGCAGGTAGATCTCGTGCTCGGCGAAGCGTTCCCGCAACGATTCGCCGGGCCTGCCCGTCTCCAACCAGCGGCGGAACGACTCCAGGGTGACGAAGCGGGACTCCTCGTAGACATCCCCGTCCCAGTCGTAGGCGATCAGCTCATCGAGCGTGAGCCAGCCGTGCGCACGCTGGCCCACGTAGAAGCGCGAGCGCGGCTCGGCCGGGCTGCGACTGATGCGCGCCTGCCCATCCGTCATCGCCTGCCGGATCTCAAGGGGGAGGTCGGGCGGCAGACCCCGCTGGGCGGCGCTGTGGAGCACCGGATAGCCGTGGTAATTCGTATCCCCGAAATGGCTCGGGTAGACGCAACGGCTTCCCTGGCAATACCAGCAACGACGGGCGATCGGCTCGGGGTGCGTCGCCCCTTCCCGCGTCGGCTGCGGCTCGTCCCGGCCGGCGGCGGCTTCGCGTGGGGCTTCGACGTCCGTCCCGTTGCACCAGACGCACGGGATCGGGTGGGTGGGTACGCCGCGCCAGGTGTCGTCGTCGCCCTGCACCTCGACAGCAACCGATAGATAGAGGCTCATCTCGTGTGGCCCCCTCCCGTCTCACGCCACGCGCGGCCCGCCTTAGCATCGTAGCCGCCCACGCCTTGACGTGCGAGCCGAACGCCCCGCGTGCTAGAGTCCAGGCGCCGACCGGCACGGGCCGGGCAGCGTGGGGGTGGTGATGGCGGACCTGGCGCTCCTCAGCTTTCCACCGGTGCGCCTGCCGGGGCAGGCGGCGGCGCTGCGGGCCGAGGTGCGCGCCTTCCTCGCGGCCGAGCTTGCGGCGGGCGGCTTCGTGCCGCGCCCCGACGCCTGGCTCGGCGGCCACTCGGCCGAGTTCAGCCGGAAGCTGGCGGCGCGCGGCTGGATCGGCATGACCTGGCCGCGCCGCTACGGCGGCGGTGAGCGCTCGCAGCTCGAGCGCTACGTCGTGACCGAGGAGCTGTTGGCGGCCGGCGCGCCCGTCGCCGCGCACTGGATCGCCGATCGCCAGAGCGGGCCCCTCCTGCTCCGCTACGGCACGGAGGCCCAGCGAGCGCGCTTCCTGCCCGCGATCGCGCGCGGTGAATGCTACTTTGCCATCGGCATGAGCGAGCCGGAGGCGGGCTCGGACCTCGCGGCGGCGCGGACGGCAGCGCAGAGGGTGGCGGGTGGCTGGCGCCTGAGCGGCCGCAAGCTCTGGACGAGCCACGCCCACGCCGCCCACTATGTGTTCACCCTTTGCCGCACCGCGCCGCCCGGCGAGCGCCGACACGAGGGGTTCAGCCAGCTCATCGTCCCGCTCGACGCGCCCGGCGTGACGATCCGCCCCATTCGCCTGTTGAACGGGGCGCGCCACTTCAACGAGGTGATCCTCGACGACGTCCACGTGCCCGACGACCTGCTCGTGGGCGAGCCGGGCCGTGGCTGGGAGCAGGTGACCTCGGAGCTCGCCTACGAGCGGAGCGGCCCTGAGCGGCTGCTGAGCACCTTCCCGCTGGTGGTGGCGCTGCTGCGCGCGCTCGGTCCCGACCCCGACCGGGCGGCGCGTGAGGTCGTGGGCCGGCTGACCGCCAACCTCTGGGCGCTGCGCCGCCTCTCGCAGTCGGTCGCGACGGCGCTCGACGCGGGGCGGCAGCCGAACACCGAAGCGGCGCTGGTGAAGGACCTGGGCACGCGCTTCGAGCAGGATCTGGTCGAGGCGGTGCGCGGCGTGCTCGACCGCGAGCCGGATCGCACCGAGCCGGACGAGCTGGCCGCGACGCTGGCGGAGGCGATCCTCGCCGCGCCCGGCTTCACCCTGCGCGGCGGCACCAACGAAATCCTACGCGGCAGCGTCGCCCGCGCGCTTGGCCTGCGATGAGCCTGCACTCGCGTCGAGAACGGCTGCCCGGCAGCCGGTGGCATCGTCGGCCGGCCAGCGGGATCCTATTGAGGCTCGTGCGGGCTGCCAGTCCAGCCGCAGCCTGCGGGCGTCCGCCTGCGACCCGGCCGTTGGTCAAGCCATGACGGATCCCGAGTTGCTGCGGAGCGTGGCGCACGACCTCTTCGCCGCGCACGCCGCCCCGGAGGCGATCTCGCGCGCCGAGGCCGCGGGCGAGGTCTGGCTGCCCGCGCTGTGGGGCGCGCTGGAGGTGGCCGGCTTCCACCGGCTCGGCGTGCCCGAGGGGGCGGGTGGTGCGGGCGGCGGCTGGGCCGAACTGGCGGTGCTGCTGCGGGCCGCCGGGCGCTTTGCCGCACCCGTGCCGCTCGCCGAGACGGGGCCGCTCGGCGGCTGGCTCCTGGCCGCGGCCGATCTGCCGCTCGGCTCCGGGCCGTTGACCGTGGCACCGGTGCGGCCGGGCGAGCGGGTGATCGCCCAGCGCGGGGCCGGCGGCTGGGAGCTGTCCGGGCGCGCCACGCGAGTGCCCTGGGCGCGCCGGGCGACCCGAATCGCCGTGGTCGTCGAGCTGGCGGGCGAGGGGCGGCGGGGCGTGGTCGCGGTTGATCCGGCGGCGCCGGGCGTCCGGATCAAGCCCGGCGCCAACCTCGCGGGGGAGGCGCGCGACGTCGTCGAGGTCCACGGCCTCCACCTGCCGGCCGACGCGGTCGGACTGCTGCCTATGGAGATCGACGAGGGGACGGTCCTGCGGCGTGGAGCGCTGGCGCGGGCGGCGCTGATCGCCGGGGCGCTCGAGCGGGTACTCGATCTCTCGGTCGACTACGCCCGGCTGCGCCAGCAGTTCGGCCGGCCAATCGGCGCCTTCCAGGCGATTCAGCAGGAGTTGGCGCGCATGGCGGGTGAGGTGGCGGCGGCCGGCGCCGCCGTCGATGCGTCGGTGGAGGCGGTCGAGCACGCGGGCGAAGCCGCGGCGCTGGCCGAGATCGCGGCGGCACGGGTGCGGGCGGGCGAGGCGGCGGGGCGCGTGGCCCGGACCGCCCACCAGGTGCACGGTGCGATCGGCTTCACCGACGAGCACCAGCTCCGCCACTTCACCCGGCGGCTGTGGTCGTGGCGCGACGAGTTCGGCAGCGAGCGGTACTGGGCCGAGACGCTGGGGCGGCTCGCTGCCGAGGCGGGACCGGACGGTCTCTGGCCGCTCATCACGCGCGGCCCCGGCTGATCCGGAATCGCCCCGCGCCCGTCGCGGCCATGGCCCGCCTATCTATCCCGTCGCCGGCGCTGTCTTGCGCTCAAGGCGAGCGCCGTGTCCTACGAGAAGGTGGGCAAGCCGCCTGTCTATCCCGTCGCCGGCGCAGTCTATCGCTGGCGGCCGGTCACGAAGTCGCCCCCCACCTCGCGCCGAAGGGGCGGACAACGGCCGCGCGTAGCCTGCGCGGCGGTCGGCGAACCCCCGCCGTCTACCGGAGCGGTGGTCGTGTCGGCTGCCTGACTCGAGCATCTGCCGAGCGCGTCGGGCGGGTGATAGAAGCTGCTGCGCCGCGGGCGTATGATCTGGACAGATCAGGAACGCAACACCGTCGCATCCCAACCCTCCTACCCTCCCAACCCCCGACCCCCGAGTGAGGCAGGCGCTCGGGGGTCTTCCTTTGTCCACGGGCACCGCCCGGCCGGTGCGGCGTGCAAGCGCCGATCGGCACGGGCGAGCTCGGCAGACAGGCCGTGTCGGCCGGCGCGGGTGCGCGCGCCGGCCGACAGCGTCTCGCTTCGGGGACGGACCGGAGGTCAGCCGTCGGCGAGAGCGGCCAGCGCCTCGTCCTTCCAGGCAAAGAGGGCGGGCAGGCCACCGGTGTGGATGAAGACGACCGTGCTCTCCGGCCCGACCAGGCCGCGCCGCGCGTGGTCGATCAGCCCGGCCATCGCCTTGCCCGTGTAGACCGGATCGAGGAGGATCCCCTCCGTGCGCGCGGTCAGCGTGATCGCCTCCCAGGCGGCCGGGCTGGGCACACCGTACGCTTCGCCGACGTAGTCGTCGTAGCTCTCGATGTCGTCATCGGTCAGGTCGAGGTCCCAGCCGAGCGCGTGGGCTGCCGCGAGCGCCCCCTTGACCGCGCCGGGCTTGCGGTCGGGCGAGTAATGCTGCGAGATCGCGACGGTGCGGAAGGGCCGGCCGAGCAGGTGCCGCGCCAGCACGAGTCCGGCGTGCCCCTTGTTGCCCGACGCCATGTAGAGGTCGGTCGGCTCGACGCCCAGGCGTGCAGCCTGCTCGACGATTTCGAGCGTGCAGAGCAGGTACGCCATGGCCGAGCCGAAGGCGAAGGCGCTGCCGTGGTTCATCACGTACGGTTTGCGGCCGAGCCGCCGCTGCTCTTCGGCGACCTCGCGTAGCGCCCGGTCCATGGCGGCATCGAACACCGCCGGGCTGCGTGTCTCGACCCAGCGCACCTCGGCGCCCAGGATGCGGTCGATCAGGAGGTTGCCCTGCCAGTGCCACTCGCGGTCGCGGCGGAGCACGAGGATCGTCTTCATGCCGAGCACGTTGGCGGCGCCGGTCGTCATGCGCGCCGAGTTCGACTGCGCCTCGAGGCCGGCGATCATCACGTCGGCGCCCTGCGCCACCGCCTCGGCCATGCGGAACTCGAGGTTGCGCGCCTTGTTGCCGCCGAAGGCGAGGCCGGTCAGGTCGTCGCGCTTGATCAGCAGTCGACCGACGCCGATGGCGCGGGCGAGCCGCGGTGCCTCCTGCAGCGGCGTGTCGGTCAGCGACAGCCGCACGCGCGGCACCCGCGCCACGCGCGCCCGGATCTCCTCGATCGTCACCGGCCCGGCGAGCCGTTCCAGCGTGGTCGTCATCGTCTTCTCCTTCTCCGTTCGGCTCCGAGCCGTCGCCAGGCTCTCCCGGCCGCGTCCCGGCTGGACCGCTGTCTCCCGTGTCGCACGAGGACTGGCAGGGCAGCGGGGCCGCGCTCAGCGTTCGGCGATCGTCTTGAGGCGCGGGTCGAGCGCGTCGCGCAGGCCGTCGCCCAGCAGGTTGAAGCCGAGCACGAGCAGCGCGATGGCCAGGCCCGGGAACGCCACCAGGTGGGGCGCCGTGTTGATGTAGGTGCGGCCCCGGCTGAGCATGGCGCCCCACTCCGGGTCGGGCGGCTGGACGCCGAGCCCGAGGAAACCGAGCGCCGAGGCCGTCAGGATGGTCGTGCCCGCGCCGAGCGACGCCTGCACGATCAGCGGCGGCAGGGCGTTGGGCAGGACGTGGCGAGCGAGGATGCGTGGCTCGGGCGCGCCCAGCACGCGCGCCGCCTCGACGAACTCGAGCCGCCGCAGCGTCAGCGCCGCCGCCCGCGCCAGCCGCGCGAACGAGGGGATCGTCGTGATCCCGACCGCCACGATCACGCCGGCCACGCCCGGGCCCAGCACCGCCACGATCGCCACCGCCAGCACGATGCTGGGCAGCGGCAGCAGGACGTCCACCAGCCGCATCAGGAGCAGGTCCCAGTTGCCGCCCCGGTAGCCCGCGACCAGGCCGACCGGCACGCCGATCCCCGCCGACACCGCCATCGCCAGCACGCCGAGCAGCAGCGAGATGCGCGCGCCGTGGGCGATGCGCGTGGCGATGTCGCGGCCCGTATCGTCGGTGCCGAGCAGGTGGCCTGGGGCGGGACCGAGCAACCGGTCGCCGAGCGCCGGCGCGTTCGGGTCGTAGCCCGAGAGGAACGGCCCGACGAGCGCGAGCGCGACGAAGAACAGCACTAGCCCGAGACCGAGCGCCGCCGTCCGCCCGCGCAGCGGGCCGCGTAGGCGTCGCCGGGCCGGTCGGAGCGTCTCCGCGGCGGGCGGATGAGCCGCGGCCAGCGGCGCGCCGCTACGCATACTGCACCCGCGGATCGAGGTAGGCGTAGAGCAGATCCACCGCCAGGTTGAGCAGCAGGAACGTCACCGCAAAGAGGAGCGCCACCGCCTGCACGACCGTGTAGTCGCGCAGACGCACCGCGTCGATCATGAGCGCGCCGAGCCCCGGCCAGGCGAACACCGTCTCGACGACGACGCTGCCGCCGAGCAGATAGCCGAACTGGAGCCCGGCGATGGTGAGCGCCGGGATCAGCGCGTTGCGCAGCGCGTGCCCGAACAGCACGCCCAGCTTGCGCACCCCCTTCGCCCGCGCCGTGCGGATGTAATCCTGGCCGAGCACCTCGAGCAGGCTCGAGCACACCATGCGCGCGATCACGGCGGTCTGGTAGGCCGAGAGGGTGATGGCAGGCAGGATGACCGACTCGGGGGCGTTGCGGCCACCGGTCGGCAGCCAGCCGAGCCAGACCGAGAAGACGACGATCAGCATCAGCCCGAGCCAGAAGCTCGGGATCGAGATGCCGCTTATGGCGCCGAGCGTGGCGAGCAGGTCGGGCCAGCGGTTGCGCTGCACCGCCGCGACGACGCCCGCGAGCGTGCCGACGGTGCAGGCGATGAGCATGGCGAGCCCGGCGAGCTGGAGCGTGGCCGGCAGGCGCTGCTTGAGCTGCTCGCCCGCGTTCTGCTGGTAGGTCTTCGAGACGCCGAAGTCGCCCCGGGCGAGGCCGCCCAGGTAGCGCAGGTACTGCACCGGCAGCGGCTGGTCGAGCCCCATTTGCCGGCGGATGGACTCCACGACCTCCCGGGAGGCCATCTCCCCCGCGATCAGCTCGGCCGGGTCGCCGGGGATCAGCCGGAACAGGAAGAAGACGAGCGTCACCGCCGCCCAGAGCGTCGGGATGAGGAACAGCAGCCGCCGCAGGATGTAGCCGGCCATCGTCGCCCCGTCGCCCCGGCTCGCTCAGCTCTTGGCCGCGTCGCGCACGACCGTGAACACCGTCGGCCAGACGTAGACGTTCTGCACGGTGTCGCGCACGCCGGTGAGCAGGTCGAGCGCGTAGAGCCAGATCACCGGCGCGTCGTCCCAGATCAGCTTCTGCGCCTCGCCGAGCAGTTGCAGGCGCTTCGCCTGGTCGGCCGTCGCGGCGGCGGCGTCGAGCAGGTTGTCGACCTGCGGGTTCTCGTACCACATCAGGTTCCAGACGTTGGGCGCCTTGGTGCGGTCGGTGTTGCTGCGGAACATGGCGGTCAGGTGGTAGCCGAGGTCGCCGTTGGAGGGGTTGAAGCCGAAGCTGATCATCTCCCCCTTCGCCTCGCTCGGCGGCAGACGCAGGTAGCTCCAGCGGGAGGCGGCCTCGACCTTCCAGATCGAGACGTCGCAGCCGACGGCCTTGAGGTTCGCCTGCACAGCCTCGACCACCTGGAGGTCTTTCGGGTACTCGCCCTCGGCGGTGTTGATCGAGAACTTGAGGCGCTGCCCGTCCTTGGCACGCACCCCGTCCGGCCCCGGGGTCCAGCCGGCGGCGTCGAGCATCTGCATCGCCTTCTGCGGGTCGTAGGGGTAGTCGCCGCAGCGCACGTAGCCCTGGATTGTCCTGGCGGCGGGCGAGTCGAGGACGCTGCCGTAGCCGAGGAAGAGGCTCTTGACGAGCGCCTCCTTATCGACGGCGTGGTTGAGCGCCTGGCGCACCTGCCGGTCCTTGAACGGCTCGAGCAGCAGGTTGAACTCCATCCAGAAGGTGCGCAGGCCGGGCTGGCGGATGATCGTCACGCCGCCGCGGCGCTCGAGCCGCTGCGCCTCCTCGGGCGGGACATCGTTGACCACGTCGGCCTCGCCGGTCTCGAGCGCC
>JBHOQZ010000836.1:0-1230 GCA_042408635.1 Chloroflexota bacterium | reverse complement strand
ATCGGTGGGAAGGCGAAGCCGGCGCGCGCCCCCATCTGGACCGTGACGGCGCGCGCGAACCGCTCCAGCCGGAGCGCCGAGTCGACGTGCGGGAAGACGACGGTGTTGTGGTGCGCGTCGGCGAGCGCGGCCGGGGTGCAGGGCACGCCGTAGATCGCGACGGTGCACATCTGTAGCTCAGGGAAGGCGCGGCCCATCGTGTCGGCGTCGATCACCGGCAGGCCGGAGGCGGCGGCCTGGACCAGCGGCCGGGTCGAGTTGCCCCCGCCGATCTCCCAGGGCAGGAGGTAGCCGGCGCGGCGGCCGAGGTGCGCCTCGAGCGCGCGCAGCGCCACCAGCGGCTCGTCCCCGCGCTCCAGTTTCTCGATCCCGACGGTGGGCGCGCCCATGCCGCCGACCGAGACGACGAGGGCGTCGTCGGGCACCTCCTCGGGGGCCACGACCGCGATCCGCGCGCCCTCGCGCAGCCGACGCAGCACCTGGAGCTTGCCGTAGTAGGGGTTACCGCCGCCGCCCGTGCCCAGGATCCCCGCGCCGATCGCGATCTCCTCGATCGCCGCCTCATCCACCAGCCACACGCGCCCTCATCCTCCCCCGCAACCCGCGCGGGCCGCCCCTTCCCGGCCGCGCCACCGCGTTTGCCAACCCGGCGCCCACCCGCCGACCCCGACGCCACCAGACATCGCCGGCGGCCGCCCGCCCCCGGCTGACAGCCCGCACGCTGCCACGGTCGGTGTCACGCCCGCAGATCGCCGACCGCCTTGACGCGCACGCGGACGGCGTTGCTCGGCAGGTAGGCGAGCGGGATTTCGTCCACCTCGACGATCTCGATCGTGGCCGGGTCGGCTCCCGCGTCCACCGCCTGCCGGGTCGCGGCGGCGCGCGCCTCGGCCAGCACCGCCCCCCGCGTCGTCCCCTCGACCGAATAGACCCGGTCGATCTCGCCCGACACCTGGGCGATCGCCGCGCCGATCGCGTTGGCGACGGCGTAGTGCTCCGGCCGCAGCACGTCGGACACCCCGGCCAGCCCGTCCGGCACCAGGAAGCTGCCTCCGCCGACCGCCACCACCGGCACCGGCGCCGCGCTCGTCTTGGCGGTGTCGATCACCTCCTCCAGCAGGCGCCGGATCGTCGCCAGGCCGGTTTCGACCGTCGCGCGCGGCAGGTCGGCGACGCGGGCACGCGCGCCGGGATAGCCGGCCGTGTCGAGGTCGAGCAGGCCGGCCGCGA
>JBHOQZ010000835.1:0-4179 GCA_042408635.1 Chloroflexota bacterium | reverse complement strand
TCGCGGCCGGGCGGTTCAGCACCCGCAGCCCCGCCCAGATCGCCAGCGCATTGTTGATCGTCCAGGCGACCGGGAACGCCCAGGCGGGCGGCGCGAAGATCGGCCGGCGCACCTCGCGGTAGAAGCGCCGCGAATCGCCCGTCACACTCCCCTCGCTGCGCAGCCCCAGCCGCCGCCCCAACCCGCCCAGCAGCGCCGCCACCACGTAGCTGAGCACCTGCGTCCCTACGTAGAAAAGGAGGCCCTGCCACCAGTGCCAGCGGCGCCTACCCCTCGCCCCGTGGTCGAGCCCGGTCCGGCCGGGCGCCGCACCCCCACCCGGGTGCCGGCCAGCCGGCTCGGGCCGGGTGCCCGCCAGCTCCCCATTCGCCGCGCCCGCCGTCCTGCTGCCCCGCCCGACGGGCACCGCCAGATCCCCGCCGCGGGACGCCACGATGCCGCTCGGCCCGGCCTGTCCGACCACCACCTGCCACCGCGCACGCCCGCCATGCCCAGCGTTGCCGCTGCCTCGCTCCCGCCACGCCATCGCACGCTCCACCATGCCCAGCCTCCGCTGCGGCGCCTGGCCGGGACCGGACACGCCCCAACTGGGCGCCGCCGCTCCACGCTCCAGGCTCCTCGCCCCGCGCCTCCAGGTCGCAGCCGGCAAGACACGCTCACGAGCTGTGCAGAAAGTGTGCCAACCACGCGCCTGAGCGGCCGGGTCGGCAGAGCCTGCGCGGTGGCGTGGTGGCGGACGCGCACCGTCGATCCGGCGGAGACATCAGAGGCTCGCCCGGCCCGGCACCACCCGCGCCGCCGCTGCCTCGTGGTGATCTGGCGGAGGCAGGGGCGGCCGACAGCCGAGCACGATCGTCAGCGTCTCCGCGCTGCCCTTGAGTGACGATCCGGCGGAGGCAGCAGCGGCCGGCACGGCGGGCGCAGCGGTCCTCAGTAGGGGCCGTCCTCGAACTCCGGCCCGGCCGGCACGAGCGCGCCCACTGCCTCCGGCACGAGCTCCCCGGCCGCCCGGACCGTCAGCGCCAGCGACATCAGGAAATCGTCGTGCCCCTCGCGCTCGGGCACCTGGAAATCGAGCGTGCCGTTCGGCCGGGCGGCCTGGCGCGCCAGCTCGCATTCGCGCCAGAACTGGGCGCACTCGGGCGAGCCATCGGGCGCGTAGACCGCGAGCCGCCCGCCGTTGATCGCCGCCAGCAGCTCGTAGGCCAGCCGGCTCTTGCTCGGCGCGGTGAACACGAACGGCTCCACCACCGCCGCCCCGAGCGCCGCCCGCAGGAACCCCGCCAGCCCCGCTCCGACCCCGGTCGCGTCAATCGCCACCCGCCGCACCCGCCAGGTCTCGCCCAGGAGCGCCACCAGCCCCGCCAGTTGCTCCGGCTGCGAGCGGCCCGTCCACCAGACGTGCTCGACCACGCGCAGCCGCGGCGCCCGCACCCCGCCCGCCAGCTCCACCGGCGAGACCGCCGCGATCGTCACCACCGTGCTGTCGCGCCGGGGTGCCAGCGCCCGCAGCGCGGCGTCCTGCCCCGCGGATGCCTCAGCCGCGCCGGCCACGTCCACCCCGGCCACGTACTGCTCGTCCGCCGGCTCGCGCCGCCGCGCGTGGTCGCCCCGCAGCGCGGCGCGCTGGGCCGCCGAGAGGAAGCGGTCGCCGGCGGCGAGGGGCAGCAGGCGATACTGCGTGCGGAAGAGCGGGTGATCCTCGCCCAGCCGGTCGCGCTCGGCCTCGACGTAGGCGCGGTAGAGCGGGTTGTGCTCGGCCACCACCTCCCAGGGCACGCGGAAGTGGCGCCGCAGGCCGTCGCGCCGCTCCAGCTCCTGGTGGTGGGCCGCCACCTCCTCGAGCAGCGTGCGGCCGTCCCAGGCGGTGCCCCAGTAGACGCGGGTCGCGTTCGTCGTCGAGGCCATCGGCGCGAAGTCCCGGTCGTGCTTCTCGCGCGCGATCGCCTGCGCCTCGTCGAACTCGAGCAGGTGGTGGGCGGTGGCGCCGACCACATTGGCCCGCTCGTCGGCCGAGAAGAAGAGCACCTGCGCCGCCCCAAGCGCGGTGGCGCGGCTCCAGCGGCTGCGCCAGCGCCCGGCGTGCCAGGGATTGTTGAGCGCCGCCTCGAGGCGCAGCTTCGAGGTCAGCGCCTGCGGCAGGAAGGTGGGGGCGCACTTGACCAGGTTGCCCCCCTGCCGCTGGCAGAGGTTGAGCAGACAGCACTCGACGTGCGCGCTCGTCTGGTTCTTCCCCGCCTGGCGCGCCATCATGACGCTGACCGAGAGCCCCCGTCGCTCCAGCACCGACGCCATGATCGCGGTGGCGGGCTCGAGCTGGTACGGCCGCAGCGGCACCCCGATCACGTGCCGGCTGAACAGCCCCACCTCCGTCACCAGCCGCCGCAACCCCGCCCACCCCCGCTCCCCCAGCCCGGCCCCCAGCTTCATTCCCAACCCCATCACCCACTCCGCCCCCACCCACCGCCTCTCAACCACCCATCTCAAAGCGAGCCTATGGCCCGCCCGCGGCTGCGGCAAGGGCCAGCGTAAGCCGGGCTAAACATTGACCACGCTCCTGTCAACCTCACGAGGTTACTTGGTCTCCGCGGATTCGGGCGAAACGCACCAGGCCGTTCGGCTCGAAGCCCTGCGCTCAGCCTGCAAAGCCCCACCCGCGCCGCAGGTACCTCGAGCGGGCTCACGAGCGGTCGTCCCAGCCCCGGAAGGGCTTCGCAGGCTCAGCCCCGGGGTTCACCCCCGGGCGGCCGGCAGACTGGCATCACCCGAAACGGCGTTGACCCAGGTCACTCGGCCGGGCCGCGCCGCCCGGCGACTACGGGGTCCGCGAGGCCCCTGGGACGACCGTGAGCACGCGGCGGCCGACAGGGGTGCCGTCGGGTGCGAAGTCGAACCCGATCCGCACCTGACCCAGCCGCGCACAGGCCCGGCAGCCATCGAGGACGCTGTAGACGAGGACGAAGCGCGGCCCGCCTTGGGGTGAGACCTCGACCCCTCCGGTCGTAGGACTGTGGCCCCAGAATAGCGCGTTGGGATGAGTGCCTGCATCGTCCGGCTCCTCTCTGCGCGCCCAGGACCTCTTTGCTGACCCGGGCGCCGGGTGTGATCGCCCCCAACGGCGAGGCTTCACAGCTCGACCACGCGGTCGCGCGATTCTGCCAGCCCGCAGGCGCCCCTCCGCTCGGAGCGCCAGGACATTGGAGCACCAGGACCACTCATCGTCAGCGTCGGGCCGGTGGGGCGCCTTGGGGAACTCCGTTGCCAGCCGGCGCTCGTCACGCTTGATCCTCGTGGTGGCCGGGCCGAAGGGCTACCCCACCGCGCAGCGCGGGAACCGCTCTCTTACTCCCGGCCTGCTAGGGAGTCAGGAAAGCGCAATTACCGGTGAGGCGGGGTCGCATCGGCGCCCGGGTTGGTTCGGGCACGCAGGCCGGCAGCGCGCCCCGATGGGTAGCCGAAGCGCTCGGGGGAGCGGGCGAAGGCTTCGGCGCAGCCGGCGGAGCAGAAGTAGACCACCTCGCCGCCGAGCTCGAGGTGGCTGTGGGCGTGCTCGGGCCGCAGCCGCATGCGGCAGACCGGGTCGGTGACGAGTTCGGGCTCGACCACGTGGGCACGGCACACCCGGCACAGCGCGACCGGCTCCGCCACGTTGCGGAACGCCGCCTCGCCCAGCGGTTCGAGGCGCAGCCCCGGCGCCCCGGCCAGGACACGAGCGAGCGTCGCTGAGGCCAGCACCTGGCCCGGCGCGGCGTGCGCCGCGATCCGCGCCGCCAGGTTCACCGCCGCGCCGAAGTAGTCGCCCGCCTGCTCGACGGCCGGCCCCAGATGCAGGCCGGCCCGCGCCGCCGGGTAGGCGTGCTCGCGGTCGACGGCCCCGAGCAGGCGGAGCGCCCCCTCGGCCGCCGCCGCCGGATCGCGCGAGACGAGCATGACCGCATCGCCCATCGTCTTGACGAGCCGGAGCTGCGGGGTGCAGATGTCGCGCGCCAGCTCGTAGAAACGCATCGCGGCGGCCGCCGCATCGAGGTCGCCGTGCGCCTCGGTGAGCGCCGTGAACCCCGACAGATCGGCGAACAGGAATGTGAACTCAGCCACGCCGCTACCCTGGCTCATCGGTCCCTCACCGGCATCACTCGACCGCTCACTCCGGCGCGAGCGGTTCGAACCGGGTGGCCTGGG
>JBHOQZ010000297.1:0-10247 GCA_042408635.1 Chloroflexota bacterium | reverse complement strand
CGGTCGCCGCCGGCCGAGATCGCAACGGCGGTGAGGCGGTAGCGGCCCTTCGGGGTGCCGGCCGGGTTCCAGAGGAAGCGCCAGCCACCGGCCGCCAGGCGCGGTTTGCCGGTCAGCTCCGCGATCTCGGGCGTGGGCAGGCCCGTCGTCGCCCGGCCGATCAGCGTGCCCTCGCCGCCAACCTCCGGCTGCAGGTAGATTTCGACATCGACGTCGGCCGGGCCGAGCTCACCGAGCGCCCCGGCCCAGCCCGTGATCTCGACCGGGGCGCTGACGTCGGCGCGCTCCTTCGGCGCGGTCATTGCCAGCGCGACCGGGCCCGGCAGGGCCGCCAGCACGGCGCGGTAGGCGTCGACGCGGCCCCAGCCGTAGCTGTCGCTGCGCCCGGTGACGCCGGCCGGCTTGCGCGCCGTCTCGAAGAGGATGCGGGCCACCTCGGTGTTGGTCAGGGTCGGGTTGAGCGACCAGATCAGCGCCGCGACGCCGGCCGCGTGAGGCGAGGCGAACGAGGTGCCCGACTCGTAGACGTAGCCGCCGCCGGCGCGCGGGCCGACGATGAGCTGGGCGCGGCGGCTGGCCGGGTCGTTGAACCCGCTGCCGGCGTCGATGTCGCCGCCGGGCGCTGAGAGCTGGATGTGGGGCCCGCGGTTCGAGTACCCCGCGGGCTCACCGCGCGTGTTGGTGGCGGTCACCGCGATCGCGTTGCGGCTGGCGGCGGGATAGTTCACCGGCGGCGGGCCGTTGACCCAGTCCTGTTCCTCGTTGCCGGAGGCGACGAAGATGAGCGCGCCCTTGCCGTAGGCGTAGTCGATCGCCTCCTGGAGCTCGCGCACGTTCTCGGGCCAGCCGAGGCTGATGTTGAAGATGCGCGCGCCGTTGTCGACGCCCCAGCGCAGCGCCCTGGCCGTGGCGACCGCCACACCGGTCCAGTCGTTGGCCGGGTCGACGTAGGCGGTGCCGCCGCCGAAGACGCGCAGCGGCATGATCTTCACGTTGGGCGCCACACCCCACATCTCGACGCCCTGCGCTGCGATGATCCCCGAGACGAACGTGCCGTGGCCGTCGATGTCGCGGGTGCGGTCGTTGTTATCGGCGAAGTTGCGCCCGGCCACCACCTTGCCCTTGAGCTCGGGGTGGTCGGCGTCGACGCCGGTGTCGATCACGCCGACGATGATCTCCGGCGAGCCGCGGGTCAGTGCCCAGGCGCCGTCGGCGCCGATCTGGCGCAGGTTCCACTGTTCGGCCTGGCGCTTCGGCTCGGCCGGCAGGCCCGCCAGCGGCAGCGGTGCGCCGAGCGAGGGCGGCGCGGCTGGGAAGACGAGAAGCGCCCCCACGACCAGGAGCGCCAGCCAGAGGTGCAGGAGCCTGTTGCGTCCCATTCCCACTTGTATTGCGCCCGAGCGGCCAGCGAGCAGCCGACCCGCGGCGCACCCTCTACCCAGATGCGGTCGCGGCAGCCAGGCACGGTTCCGGGCGTGCGCCGCCGCAGTCAGCACACCCGGCATGATTGCAGACGTGGCGCCGGCGCGGCGGGTTCCGCCACGGCGGTCAACGAGCGCGACAAGGGCACCCGCCCGGATGGCTGCCCGAAGCCGCGGGTGAGCCGGCCCGGCGTGGTGGTCGGGTCAGGCGGTCTTCTGGAGCCAGATCTTGACGACGTAGAACGCCACGATGAGCGCGTGGATCACGCTCAGCACGATGACGAAGGTGTACAGGTCGCCGAAATCCTGCTCGGGCGGCACGACCTGGCCGAGCGGGCCGGCGTGGCCCGCGAGCCAGGCGACCGCCGCGGCTACGCCGGCTCCGCTGCTCGCTGCCATGTTCCCTCCTTGCGACCCGAGAGCAGGTAGCCCAGGTAGGTGCGGCCGACGCGCGGCTCGATCATGCCCGCGACGCAGAGCGAGAGGATCACGCCGCAGACGGCGAACATGACGAAGGCCGGCCAGTACTGCGGCCCCTGCGGCGTCTCGATGATCAGCCGCGCGACCAGCGGCTGCGCCACGGCGCTGCCGAGCATGCCGCCGAGCACCACCACGCCG
Source organism: Chloroflexota bacterium (assembly GCA_042408635.1). Classification (GTDB taxonomy): domain Bacteria; phylum Chloroflexota; class UBA6077; order FW602-bin22; family JBHOQZ01; genus JBHOQZ01. The sequence continues at coordinate 8,208 of JBHOQZ010000297.1, read as the reverse complement.
AGCGAGCGCCCGACCGCGCCGGGCGTGAGCAGCTCGGCTAGGTAGGGGGCGAAGAGCTGCCCGGTCGGGGACCACGAGCTGGCGAACCCGGCGATGAAGAAGGCGAGGTACGCCTGCCAGAGCGGCACGCCCTCCTGGAAGGTGGCCGCCCAGAGGATCGCCACCGCCATGACGATACCGCCGAGCAGCCAGATCGGCGTGCGCTTCAGCCCGAACACCTTGTCCGAGAGGTAGCCGCCTGCCAGCACGCCGAAAAGGCTGCCGGCGTAGACGCTCGAGGCGAGGGTGCCGGCGGTGAGCAGGGGCAGCTTGAGCTGGTCGACGCCGTACTTCGGCAGCCAGGTGGTGAGCCCCCAACCGGCCAGCAGCCCGAAGAAGCCGGCGCAGAACATGAGGAAGACGCTGCGGTTGAGGAAGATCTCGCGGTAGGGCGTGACGCGCTCGCCGGGTGGCAGGTCCGCCTCGCTGTGCGCCTGCGTCGGGTCGAGCACGTTGCCGTGCTTGCGCTCCACCTCCTCCTGACCGAAGATCGTCACGAGCTCCGCCCGGGTGATCCGCTTGTCGCGCTCGGGGCGGTCGGTGATGAAGTGGTCGATCGCCGCCAAGACCGGCAGGCCGAAGAAGGCGACGATGACGAACGACCAGCGCCAGGAGCCGAGCGCCTGGGCGATCGGCACGACGACGAACGGCGCCAGGATCGGCGCGATCGTGTAGGCGGTCTGGTGGAAGGCGAAGGCGCGGCCGCGCGTCTGCGGGGGGAACCAGGTGGCGACCAGGCGGGAGCCCGCCGTCACCTCGAATCCCTGGCTGATCCCGAACAGCAGATTGCGCACCCAGAGCTCCTGCCAGTCGCCGACCAGGGCCATCATCCAAGTGAAGATCGAGAAGGCGCCGACGGAGAGCGCCAGCGCCTTCTTGGCGCCGACGACGTCGGTGAAGAAGCCGGCGATCGGCTGCACCAGGGCGTAGCCGATGAAGAAGGCGAACAGCACCGAGCCCGTCTGCTCGTTGGTCATCGCGAGGGAGGCGGTGATCAGCGGCAGGAGGGCGGCCGTCTTGGTGCGGTCGATGTAGTTGACGAACCAGGCGAGCCAGGCCGTTCCCAGCACCTGGTAACGACGCTGTGAGACCAACTCGACCATGGGCTCCTCCAACACCGGGAGAACTGGGACCAATGTGTCACATCTACGCAACCGTTCCCGACCGCTGAGCCGGATTCACCTGCGCATGCTGCACCCCCCTTCCGCCGGCCTCCCTGCCGGCGTCGGCGCAGCCCCCGATGCGCCCACCGGATCGCGTCCGCTCGGCTAGGCGCGCTGCCTGCCGCCGCGGCAGTTCGCCCGCCGATCAACGCGACCCGGCACCCTGCACGCATCATTGTACTGCGGACTGTATGCACTGTTGGACAGCGCAGGAACGCAGCCGCTGGCGTCGGCGGGTTGATGGCAGGTCCAAAAATGCTCCGGCAATCCGTCGCCGCGCGGCCGCACGGGGCTGAATCCCCCTACGTCCATGGGCCCCCGTGGCCGGGCGGGATGGGTGCGGCGGACGTGCTATACTCCAGCCGATGGAAGTGATGCCGGGGCTGTACCGCGTTGCGCTGCCGCTGGGCGGTAACCCACTGGGTGCGGTGAACGCCTACCTTGTCAAGGGCGACGAGGGGTTCCTGCTCATCGATTGCGGCTGGGACACCCCCGAGATCCGCGATACGTTCACCCGCACCCTCGCCGACCTCGGCCTCGACTGGTCGGGGCTGCGCACCCTCCTCATCACCCACATCCACCCCGACCACTACGGCCTCTCCGGCTGGATCAAGCAGCAAGCGCCCGCTGCTGAGGTGCTGCTCCACCGCGCCGAGCAGCCTTACATCGGCACCCGCTATGACCCCGACCGTATGCAGGAGTTCCTCGACGAGATGGCGGTCTGGTTGAGCGTCAACGGCGTGCCGGCCGAGGCCGCGCCCGACCTCGGCCGCGCCTCGCTGCCCGTGCTCGAGCGCATCCGGCCCGCCGCGCCCGACCGGCTGCTCGGCGGTGGCGAGTGCATCCGCTGCGGCGACTGGACGTTCACCGTCCACTGGACGCCGGGCCACGCCAACGGCCAGATCTGCCTGCACGACGCGCATCATCGCCTGCTGATCGCGGCCGACCACGTGCTGCCGCGCATCACCCCGTCGATCGTGCTGCACGCGCAGTCCACCACCAACCCGCTCGCCGACTACCTCGAGTCGCTGCGGGCGATCCGCGCGCTCGACGCCGAGGTGGACGTGGTCGTGGCGGGCCACGGCGACCCGTTCACCGGTCTGGCCGAGCGCGTCGACGCCATCGTCGCGCACCACGAGCGGCGCCTGGACGAGATGGCGGCCGCGGTGACGCCCGACGGCGGCAGCACCGCCTACGAGGTGGCGCAGGCGGTGCGCTGGCGGGGCGGCGTCGGCGGCTGGGAGCGCCTGCGCCCGTTCGACCGCCGCCTGGCCGTGATGGAGACGCTCGCCCACCTCGAGCTGCTCTACGGCCGCGGCCACCTCGGCAAGCGCTTCGCCGCCGGCTGCATCCGCTACACCCGCCCCGCCGCAGCCTAAGCCACCGCTGCCGAGCCGGGCCCCCGCCTGCCGCACCAGGCCAATGGGGCAGCCTAGCCCCAGGCACGGCGTGCGCCGGGAGGTGGTCCCGACCCGTCCCACGCTGCTCCCGGAGATCGCGCCGGCCTGCCCGCCAACCCGTCGCCGACCGCGGGCCTTGCCACATCAGACCTGCAGACAAGCGTCTAGCGATTTGTTAGACTGCGGCCGAGCCGATACCGGACTTGATCGCTAGGTTACCCTGCCAGAGGAGTAGACACGCGTCGCTGGAGTGGGGGACGATGCCAGCTCGGCCCGGCCAGGCAACCGTCGCCTAGAGGTTAAGGAGGTGGACTGCATGCGAGGCGTGCGCTGGCTGGTCGTCTCCCTGCTACTCACCCTGGTCGTCGGCCTCCTGCCAGGTCCGGCGCTCGAGGTGTCGACAGCGTCGGCCGGGGCGGGTGTGGTGGCAACCACCCCGGAGGGTGCGCCGGCGTTCCCGCCGGCCAATGCCGCCGGGGCCACTGCCCAGCCTGTGGCCAAGCTCGCGGCCACCGATGCAGCTCGATCGGCCGAGCCCACCTCGCCCCCGCGCCCACGCCGCAAGAAGTGGGGCCGATCGAGTTCCTACAACCCGTACGCCGGCGACCCTGCCGCCGAGGCCCGCGCCCGCACCGCGGGTTGGCGTGGGCCCGCTAACCCGCCCCTGGACGTATTGGTCACGAGTGGTGTGCTCTCGGACCCGCTGGGCGGCAATGCCGTGCTGATCCCGGTCGAAGAATTTGCCGTCTTGAACGACATCCGGGGCGGGTTGCTCACGCTCGATACCCTCACCCCCACCCTCCAACTCGGTGGCACCTCCAGCGGGGTGTTGGTCGGGCCCTGGGGCAACGCGGCCGGCGGGTCACAGAACGCCCTCGCCGGGCTTGCGGCCGACATCACCGGTGATGGGATCGACGAGCTGCTGATTGTGCTCAACCAGGGATCGGCCACCACGCCGTGCCTGGCGCCGACGGTGTTCACCCTCGATCGGGCGCTTAATATCGCCAGTGCTGCGCCTCAGACCCCCTGCGAAACGACCCTGTCGCAGCCGCCGCTCCAATCCCAGACAGCCCGGCTGGTCGCGGGCAATTTCTACGCGGGTGCGGCAAACGGGTCCGGCCAGCAGGTGGCCATGGTGTGGAACGCCCAGACAGGCTCGTCTGGCCCCCAGAACATCTGCGTCCGCATCTGGGACAATGCCGTGGGCAGCTCAACGCTGACGCGCCGGGGGATCGACTGCTCCGCTGGCCCGGTGATCACCAGCAGCCCGTCGCAGATCCCCGAGCGGCCGGACAGTGGCTTCCCCATCCCCGCCCAGTTCGCGGTCACCACGGGCGATCTCAATGGCGACGGCGTCGACGAGCTTATCGTCGCCTCCATCGCCCCGTACACACTGATCACGCAAAATTCCTTCAGCAACCAGACGACCGCTACCCTGACGATCTTCGGGGTGAGTGCGCAGGGGCAGCCTGCCCCCCTGGCGTCGACCACCGTGACCTGCGCGTGCCTAACCCTGGCCCTGGCGATCGGGGACTTCGACGCCGCGGGGCGCGACGCGATTGCTCTGCTCACCCAGGAGGGGAGTTTCCTCATCGCCGATCGCGTCCCCATCGCCTTTTCGGTGAACACCAGGCTGCGCACCTTCGCGGCAACAGGGAACCTGAGCGGCCTCACCCAGGGCAACAGCGGGCAAGCGGCTGACCTCAACGGCGGCAAGCCGAGTTTCAGCTTCGCCTCCTTTCCGGCCTACCCGGTCTTCACCGGCTCTATCGCCGGCGCGGCGGCGCCCTTCCTCACCGGGGGCACGTCGAGCACCCCGCAGCTTGCCGTCGCCTGGCAGACGGGCAATCCGTGCTGCAGGGAAGAGGGTAGCGGCAAGCCCCCAGTCCTCGACACTCGGCTCTCCCTCTTCGCCATTGGCGGCGCCAACAGCGCGCTCACGGTGAGCACACTGCTCGACGGGTACGCAACCGGTGTCAGCCTCACCTCGGGCGGGCCACTCCCGAACCCACCCGGGTTCGCCACGTCGACCTCGGCCAATCAGCTCTCGATCGCCGTCGGTGGGAGCACACTGGCGGCACCGACCCCACTCTTGGTGGTAGCGCAGGCTGGCGCGGTCCAATCGCTGGACAATCCCCAGCCCGGCCCGGGTGTCGTCCAAGCGTTTCGCTTAACCGCCAATGGCAATACGGTGAGCGTCTCCCCGGCCGGGTCGTTCACGGTGGCCAACCCGGAGAGCGGCAATGGGCAAGGCGGCCTCGGCGTGATCGCCGGCGACTTTGCCGGCCTCAGCCTGCGTGCCCGGCTCATTGGCACCCACCAGTACCAGCAGCTCGGCCAGCTCGAGGCGCTCATCCAGGCCCCGCCCACGCATCAAGATGTATTCCCCGACATCGGCGCTGCCCAGGCCGTGACCGTCAACGTCAACACGCCCTCGACCGACTGTCTCAACAACTACCAGCCGAACTTCTGCACTGCCATCGGCTTTGTCACTGCCACGGGCACCTCGACCAGCCAGACAGTCGCCTTCCAGCGGACCTGGGGCATCTCAGTGACGGCCAGTGTGGATGCGAGCGAGCAGGCCGAGATCTCAAGCCAGATCAATGCCTCGCTCACCGCCGCCTACGGCAGCAACTTCTCGAACACCACGCAGTCGATCGCCTCGAGTACGACCACGAGCGGTGTAATTGCCCAGAACGATGACGCGCTCATCTATAGTGCCACCGACTTCACCATCTGGGAGTACGCCGTCTACCGCCAGGGCCAGCCGGTCAGCGACCTCGCGGTGGTGTGGCCGGTAACGATCTGCCAGGGGACCGTCTTGCCCAATGGTGTCTGCCAGGGCACGCTAGTCGCCAGTTCCAACCAGGTCACCGCGCCCGGGTCGCAGGTGCCCTGGTACTACCCGGCGACCGAGCCGCTCAACACGCTCTCCTACCCGGCGATCACCCCAACCGACCTGCTGACGAGCGTCATCAGCCTCAGCAGCCAGCCCCAGGTCACCCTCGGCAACACTTACTCCTACCAGGTCAACCAGGCCAACCAGAACGTAAATAGCCAGAGCTCTCAGTGGGATCTGAATGTGCAGGCGGCAGTCACCGCCAGCATCGGTTACTCCATCCCCGATGTGTTCCAAAGCTCGGCCTCGCTCGGCCTCGAGGGAAACTACGGCGTCTCGGTGCTGAGCGGGCAAGCGCTGGCGATCAACAGCAGCACGACGCTGGGCATCTACTTCAATGGGCTGAGCAACACGACCCCGGTTGCCTCGGGCGCGCCGCAATACGGTACCCAGAGCCAGTGGTCCTACACCGTCACGCCCTACTACTACATCGCCACCGGCACCTATGGCCGCGTCTTCAACACCGTCAACAGCCTCAACGGGCCGATGTGGAGCCAAGTCTACACCCAGCCCGACTTCGCCTTCATCGCGCCCTACAAGTACGCCGTCGGCACGCCCACCCAGTGGGAGACAACCGACATCCGCTTCTCGCAGGTGCCGACCCCGACCGCCGGCACACCGGTGACGATCGCGGCGCTCGTGCGCAACTACAGCCCGCAACCCTTCCAGGGTGGTCAGCCGCTCGAGGTCGCCTTCTACAACGGCAACCCGGCCCAGGGTGGCCAGCTCCTGGGCACGCGGCCGATCACTGCCATCGGAGCCCGTGGCAGTCAGGCAGCCGTGCTCACCTTTACGCCGGGGCAGGCGGGCTGCTACCCGATCTGGGTGCTGCTCGACCCAAACAAGCGGCAGCCGGAGGTGCACAAGGCCAACAACCAGGGCTGGGCCAATCTCTCGGTCTTCCAGCCGGGCGGCAGCGGTGACGATCCGTGCGGTGGGGTACCGTCGCTGGCTCCGGGCGCCAGTCCCCGCCAACACCTGCCGCGTCAGCGGAAGGGCAGCCAACTCGCGCTGCGGGTTCCGGGCGGGGGGGGGCCGGACCTCAGCATAGGTCAGGCCGACTTCAGCGCCACCACCGTGCGCCTCAATGGCCAGCCGGTCGTCCAGCTCCGCGCGGCGGTGCGCGCCATAGGCGCCCACTACAGCAACGTCGCGGTGACGTTCTACGACGGCAACCCGGCCCGCGGGGGCCGCTACATCGGCCACGAGGTGATCCCGCTGATCTGGGCGGGCTACAAGTCGACGGCCGCCGTCGACTGGGTGACCACCGGCCTTACCGGCACCCGCGACGTCTACGCGATCGTCACCTACGATCCGCGGCTCGAGGCGAGGCCGGAGAACAACAGCGCCTGGGCAAGCGTCACGCTCCAGCCCGGCGCGCCCACGCCAACCGTGACGCCCACCCCGGTGATCCCCGAGCTGTCGCCGCTGGTGCTGTTCGGCAGCGGGCTGCTCGCGCTGGCGGGGCTCGGTCTCGCCCGCCGGCGCCCGAGTGGCCGGCCGCACCGCGATCGGTAGGGCCGCCGCAGTCGCGCGCCGAACCCCCGCCCGCCGGGACCGTTCTGCCCGGCGCGTCCCGGCCGACGGCTGGCGCGCGGGATCTTGCAGCGCGATCGGGTCGCGCGCGGCGCGATCGGGGGCAGCGGTGCGGGCGGGGCCGCCGGGACCACGGCAGCCGGCGACGGTGGGCGGGCGATGGTGTTACCATGCCGGCCGGACCATGCGGGGTGGCCGCGCCGGGCGGACGGCGGTTGGTCACCCCGGTTCGCGAAAGGAGAGTCGATGGTAGCGCAGACCTTTCTCGTCGCCGCGACCTACCCCAAGCCGGCCGATGCCCAGGCGGCGGTCAAGGACCTGAAGGCCGCGGGCTGGGCCGAGGGCACGATCTCGGTGCTCTACACCGACCCGGGTCACACGATCAAGGCCGGCCTGATCGACGGCGCGATCTGGGGTGGTGTGCTGTTCGGGCTGTTCGGCCTGCTCTTCCCGCCGGTCGGGTTGCTGGTCGCCTCCGGGCCGATCTTGGGCGTGCTCGCCTCGGGGATCGGCGGTGCCGCCGTCGGCGCGGCGACCGTGGGCGGGCTCGAGGCGCTGGTCGTCGCGCTCGCCCAGCTCGGGATGCCCAAGGAAGTGGCGACCCGGATCGGCGAGACGGTGCACAAGGGCGATGCGCTCGTCACCGTCCACGCCCTCGACGCTCCGATGGCCGACAAGGCGCGCGCCATCCTCCAGGCGCACAACCCGCGCCAGGAGCTCGCCCCGACCGCGGGCGGCGTCATCGCCCAGCAGACGGGAGCTGCCACCGCCTAGGCACCCGCCCCGCTCACAACCGACGCACGGCCAGGGCGCGCGCCGCCCCGGCGACCGGGATCAGGTCGCGGGGGCGGCACGCCGGTCGTAGGGGATGATCTCGTCCCACTCGTCGGGGCTCGCTTCAATCCACACCCTGGGTGAGCCAGGGTGCGCAGGGTTCGATGCCGGGATTGCACCCGATGTCCCGCTACGTTGCCTGCCCGCTGCGATGAGAGAGCGCCGTGATGTTGTCAGCTTGGTCGGGGGACAGCCGGCTCGATGAAGGGGAAGCCGTCTCAGGCGGGCCGGCGCACGTAGAGCTTGAGTCCCTCGCGGCCGGCCACGAGCACCGGCTCGTTTGGCCCGATCGGCCCGTCGAGCGACGTAGCCTCCCAGTAGGCGCCCTCGAAGAACA
>JBHOQZ010000834.1:0-1616 GCA_042408635.1 Chloroflexota bacterium | reverse complement strand
CGCGCTCGGCGGCGCGCTGGCGGGCGGGGTGATCGGGGCGCTGGTCGAGGCGGGCCACAGCCACGACGAGGCGAGCCGGCTGGCCGACGAGCTCGAGGCCGGGCGCTACCTCGTCGTGGTCCACACCGCCGACGGGGCGCTTCAGGCGGAGACCGCGCTGCGCAACGCTGGCGCCCACACCGTCACCCGGAGCGACGCGCCATGACCGTCCGCGCGCCAGCCGGGATCACGGCCGGGACCGAGCGGCCGTGAGCCTTCTGCCCGAGCCCGAGACCGCCGCCCCGTTCGATCTCGAGCTCGATGCCAGCGACGCGGCCGCCTATGCCGCGCTCGCCGACGACCGCATCTGGAACGGCTACAGCATCGCCGACCTGGTGCCGCCGCTTCGCCAGCACACGACCGTCGCGGTCGCCGCGCGGGGTGGCCGACCGGTGGCGGCGGTGCTCGTGCTACGTCACCCGGCGTTCAGCGCCGTCATGCCGCACGGGGTGCCCGCGGGGGTGGCCGCGCTCCTCGACGCCCTGACGCTGCCGGCGGCCACCTTTCTGCTCGTCCGGCCCGAGCACCTGCCCGCGGTCGAGGGGCGCTACCACTTCCCGGCGCCGCGGCGGATTCTCCGCATGGCGGTCGACGGCGCGACCTTCCGGCCGCCCGCCCTGCTGCCGCGTGAGGTCGAGCCGCTGGGCGAGGCCGATCTGCCCCACCTGCTCGATCTCTACACGGCGTACCCCGAGAGCGCCTTCACCGCCGATCAGCTTCACGGCGGGCCGTTCTACGGCGTGCGCGCGGCCGGCGAAAACCGCCTCCTGGCAGCCGGGGGTGTCCACGTCGTCGCGCCGGCCTATGGCCTGGCGGCGGTGGGCAACATCTACACCCGGCCCGAGGCGCGCGGGCGCGGGTACGGGCTGGCGATCACGGCGGCCGTGGTGGCGCACCTGCTAGGGCTCGGTTGCCGCGACATCATCCTCAACATCGCGGTCGACAACCCGGCTCGCCGTCTCTATGAGCGACTCGGCTTCCGCTCCCACTGCGGCTATGTCGAGGGCACCGCCACGCTGCTGCCTGGCAGCCAGGCGCGAGCGGAGTAAGCGGCCGGCCCGGTGCGGGGAGACAGACCGCGATCAGTTCACCCAAATCTGCGAGCCCTCGGCGGTCTTAAGCACCTCGATGCGGGTCGGGAAGAGGTCCTTGAGCTCGTCGATGTGGGTGATGACGATGATTTTCTCGAAGTCGGTGGCGATGCGGTTGATCGCGTCGACGAGGCGCTCCCGGCCGGTGGCGTCCTGCGTGCCGAACCCCTCGTCGATGATGAGCGTCTGGAGGCTCGCACCCACACGACGGCAGAGGAGCTTCGAGAGCGCGATGCGGATCGCCAGGTTGATGCGGAACGCCTCCCCGCCCGAGAAGAGGGCGTAGTCGCGCGTGCCCAGCTCGTCGGCGATCTTGATGTCGAGCGTTTCGATGACCCCGTCGGTGCTCTTGGCGCTGCGCTGCGTCTCGAACTTGACGGTCATGCGGTTGTCGGTGAGGCGCGCGAGGAGGTCGTTGGCCTCCTCCTCGATCTGGGGGATGGCGGTCTCGATGATCATCGCCTGGATGCCGTTCTTGCCGAAGGC
>JBHOQZ010000830.1:0-1204 GCA_042408635.1 Chloroflexota bacterium | reverse complement strand
CGCGCTCGTGACCTTCGCGCCGGTCGATATCTACTACCTCGCCGGCTTCTTCCACATCGCCACCGAGCGCGTCTAGGCGCCGCGCCTCGAGCTGGCGACGCACCCGCTCGACGCGCGCCGTGTACTCCTCGGGATCGACGGTGAGCCGCAGACTCACGGCAGGACCTCCTTGCGTGCGCTAGGCATGGGCGCATGCTACCACCGCGCGCCGCCGTCCGCGCCGCTCCCCCGGCCGATCAGGCCCCGCCCATTCCCGAGCCAGCGCGCCCGATCCGGGCCCGATCACCCACCGGTCCAGGTTCGGGGTATACTGGCGTCCGGGGGGAGCGTGGGGGTGCGCGGATGGACGATCCACTGGCGGTAGCCCGGGGCAGCGGCTGGCGCGTCCTGGCCGGATCGCGACCGATCCGGGCTGAACTCCCCGTCCCCCCTGGCGGGCCCACTGCGCAGGGGGGAACGAACGCGGCCGAGGCCGAGTTGGCCACCTCGCGGCCACTCTCGGAGGGGCGCCGCGTGCTCCTCGTCGAGGACATCGCGGAAGATAGCGTTCTCACCCGCCGGCACCTGGAACGCTTCGATCCCGGCTGGACGGTCGAGACGGTACCGACGCTGACGGCGCTGGCGCAGCGGTTGAGCGGCACCACCACGGCCGACTTGCCCTACGACGTCATCCTGCTCGACACCAGTTGCCCGACGGCAGCGCGCTCGATGCGCTCGCCCGCTTCGATGCGCTCCGGCAGACGGTGCCGGTCGTGGTCGTGACCGGCCGCGCCGACCGCGAGCACGCGGTCGAACTGCTCAAGGCCGGCGCGGCCGACATCGTTTTCAAGCAGGCGGGCTACCTTCAGCGGCTGCCGGCCGCGATCGAGCGCGCAATCGCGCGGCACCGGAGCGCGCTCGAGCGGGCACAGCACGAGCGCGATGTCGCGCGCCTCTACGCGCTCACCAGCGAACTGGCACTGGAGCGCGAGCCGGCCCTGCTCGCACGCCGGATCGTCGAGACGCTGGTGCGGGTCTACGACGCCGACGGCGGCAGCCTGATCCTCGCGCCGGGCGGGTCGGCCTCGGAGGCGGGCGAGCAGGGCCGGCACTTGCGTGTCGACGCCCCGGCGCGGCCGGCCGATCCTCCGGCGGGGGACGCCGCCAGCGCGCCCGCCCCGCTCACCTGGCCGGACGGGCTCGTGACCGAGATCGAGCAGGCGCG
>JBHOQZ010000823.1:0-21052 GCA_042408635.1 Chloroflexota bacterium | reverse complement strand
CAGGCGCGCTGCGCCGTTCGCGCGGCTCGGACCGGCGCGGGGTCGCGCGGCCGCGCTCGGCGGGCGCGATCGTGGCCTGGCGGACCGGATGGGCAGGTTGGGGTCGCAGGCGGGTTGTCGCCCCGGTTCGGGGAGTGCGGGCGTCGACGCCGGGCGCCGGCGCCGGGATCGGCGTGAGCTGGGTCGTGCGCTCGGCGAACGTGCCGAGCCAGTCGCGCAGGGCGGCGGCCATCGCCTCGGCGTTCGGGTAGCGATCGCCCGGATCCTTGGCGAGGGCGCGCAGCACGATCGCCTCGAGCTGCGGCGGGATGCGCCGGTTGATCTCGCGGGGTGGCACCGGCGGCCGCTCGACCTGCTGGCGCGCCACGCGCTGCGGGTCGTGGCCGGGGAACGGCAGGCGGCCGGTGAGGAGCTCGTAGAGCACCACGCCCACGCCGTAGATGTCCGAGGCGGGGGTGGCGGCCCGGCCCATCGCCTGCTCCGGCGAGCAGTACTGGGCGGTGGCGAGCACCCGGTCCGAGCCGGGGTCACCGAGCGCGCCCGCCTCGGCCGCGATGCCGAAATCCGTCACCTTCACCACGCCCGCGGGCGTCACCAGCACGTTCTGCGCCTTGACGTCGCGGTGGACGATGCCGCGCCGGTGGGCGGCCTCGAGCGCGCTTAGCATCTGGAGGCAGAGTCGTACCGCGTGGAGCGGGGGGAGCGGGCCGCGCTGCACCAGATCCTTGAGCGTGTCGCCCTCGACCAGCTCCATGACGATGTACGGCGCGGCGCCCGCCGGCTCAGGCTCGTCCAACGCGCCGATGCCGACGTCGTAGACGGCGACCACGTTCGGGTGGGCGAGGCCGGCGGCGCGCCGCGCCTCCTGCTGGAAGCGGTGGAGGATGTCGGGATCCGCCGCCAGCTCGGGGCGCAGCACCTTGATCGCGACGTCGCGGTCGAGAAGGAGGTCACGGCCCCGGTAAACGTGGGCCATGCCCCCGGCGCCGATCGCCTGGTGGAGCTGGTAGCGCCCGCCCAGCACCGTCGGCGCGGGCGTGGTCACGCTTCCTCCAGCTCGTCGACCGCGCGCGGCGCCTCCTCGGGAAAGTACCGCCAGCGCAGCGCGGCCACGGCGCGGGCGCCGAGCACGGCCAGGAATGCCCCCAGCAGGAGCGGCGTCATGATCGCCACGAACCCCGCCAGTGCAAGCCCCGCCAGCACGACGACCAGGAGGGTAGCGCTGTAGAGGGGGTGGGCGATGGTGATCACTGCCGCGTTGCGCAGGATCCCCCAGACGGGGCGCTCCGGCTGCGCGACCAGCAGCGGGGTGACGAGGTACTGCATGGCGATCCAGTAGAGGAGCGCCCAAAGGAAGCAGCCACCCAGCACCCGCAACGCCAGGTGCTCGGAGCTCCAGTAGAACACGACGTTGGCTAGCAGCATCGCGGCGCCCAGCAGCGCCACCAGCCAGAGCAGGAGCGCGCGCACCCAGAGCCGGCGCAGCCCCTGCCAGATTAAGCTGAAGCGGAACAGCTCCTCCTGCGCGATCGGCGCCGCCAGCGTGCCGAGCGCGGCCGAGGCCGGGTTGGGGCCGATGGCGCTGAGTACGGGGAAGCCGACGACCAGCACCTCGGCCGGCAAAGCCACGCCGAGCCCCTGCTCGAAAACGCGGGCCAGCTCGAGGCCGGTGATGCCGGCGACGAGCCAGAGCGGCAGCATGAGGACAAACCAGACGAACGACGCGCCGACCAGCAGGAAGAGGTCGGAATAGAGCGCCTTGAGGCTGAACCAAACGACGCGCAGAGCCAAGAGCACCGTGTTCCTACCCGAGCCGCAAACTGCCGCGGGCGACCCTGGTTCAGTATAAGCCGCCGGGGGGGCCTGTCAAATTGGGCACCTGGCGGGGCTGCCGAAATCTCCTATTGCGTGCCTGTTGCGGAATAGTGTAGTATAGTCATCGAAAGCTCTGGCTTGCCGGAACAGAGCGGGGTGTGAGCCAATGATGGCCCTCGTCGTGTATCATATGAGGGTGCGGTTCGCGGATTGGGTGGCGGACGTGGCCGATCCACGGCAACAGGATCTCCTCCCTGCCCCCAAGGCCTGCCCGATCGCCGCACAGGTCCGGCCCGCCAGCACGATCTCCAGGCGGCGCCGCTAGCGAAGGAGCTTCACCGGTGGATTCGATCAACCAGCATGAAGAACCGACCGTTCAGTCTGAGCGGTCCCAGCCGCGACGGCCTCGCCCGTCGCTCGAGGAGTATTTCCGCGCCCGCTACGAGCGCCTCGAACGGATCGAGGCGGCGCTGGGCCAGCGGGAGGGCAGCGCCGAGAACCGGCGCAAGCTCGACCTGCTGCGCCGCGCCAAGTTTAGCACCTGGCTCGACCTCGAGGCCCTCAAGGGCCCCGAGCGCGTCGCCTAACCTGGCCGGCGCGCGGAGCGCCCTGGCTGGCGCGCCAAAGCCAAGCGCAAGGCCCGGAGCAGTCTCTGCTCCGGGCCTTGCCACGCCATTGTGCTGCGGCACCACCATCGCTGCCACCGAGTGGGCCCCGACCCCACTCCCCAGGTCTTCCCCACTGGTGGCGCCCCGGCCGACCGCTCCCACTAAGTCGTTGCACCTCGTTCCAGTCTAGCATAAACGTGTCAAGTTGCAATACGTCGCCGGCTCAGCCGCGGCCGCCGGCCGCCGGCATGGTACAATCACACGGTTGCGCGGGCACGTCTTTCCCGAGGAGTTGCCCTCTGTGAGGCAAGATCGCTGGCGCGTCCTGGTCGTTGGCTCGGGCGCGCGCGAGCACGCCCTGGCGTGGAAGATCGCGCGCAGCGATTGGCTCGGCGCGCTCTTCGTCGCGCCCGGCAACCCCGGCTCCGCTCGCTACGGCGAGCGCGTGGCGCTTGATCCGCTCGATGGCGATGTTGTCGCTTGCTGGGCGCGAGCCAATCGGATCGACCTGGCCGTCGTCGGGCCCGAGGACCCACTCGTCGCCGGTCTGGCCGATCGGCTGATCGCGGCCGGTGTGCCGACGTTCGGCCCGAGCGCCGCTGCCGCCGTGATCGAGGGGAGCAAGGTTTGGGCCAAGGCGTTCATGCGGCGCCACGGCATCCCCGGCGCGGCCGACGCCACCTTCGACGATCCGGCGGCCGCCCGCGCCTGGCTGCGCGCGCACCCGGGCCCGGTCGTGGTCAAGGCCGATGGCCCGGCCACCGGTAAGGGCGTGGTGGTGGCGGCCGACACCTCCGAGGCGGAGGCCGCGGTCGAGGCGATGCTGGTCGAGCGCCGCTTCGGCCGCTCGGGCGAGCGCATCCTGATCGAGGAGCGGCTGACCGGGCGGGAGGTGAGCGCCTTCGCCCTGGTCGATGGGGAGACTGCGCTGCCGTTTGGCCTCGCCTGCGACTACAAGCGGGTGGGCGAGGGCGACACCGGGCCGAACACCGGCGGCATGGGCGGCTTTTCCCCGCCGCCCTTCGTCGATGAGCGGCTGGCCGGGGAGATCCACGAGCGGATCCTGCTGGCGGCGGCGCGCGGGCTGGCGGCCGAGGGGCGGCCGTTCCGCGGCTTCCTCTTCGCCGGGCTGATGCTCACCGCTGACGGACCGAAGGTGCTCGAGTTCAACTGCCGGCTGGGCGACCCGGAGGCCGAGCTGCTGCTGCCCCGGCTCGACGAGGATCTGCTGCCGCGGCTGATGGGTGCCGCCAGGGGTGAGCTGCCGACGGCGCCCTTGCGCTGGCGGTCGGGCGCGACGGTCGCGGTGGTCCTGGCGTCGCGCGGCTACCCCGGCGACTACCCACGCGGCCTGCCGATCGAGGGGTTGGCGGCGGCGGAGCGCGCCCCGGGCGCGCTCGTCTTCCAGGCCGGCACGGTCGAGCGCGACGGGCGGCTAGTGACGGCCGGTGGGCGCGTGCTCTGCGTCGTCGGGCATGGCGACGACATCGCGGCGGCGCGCGCGGTCGCCTACCGGGCGGCCGAGGCGATCCATTTCGACGGGCGGCACTACCGGCGAGACATCGCCGAAGCGCCCCTGGCCTGATCAACCCCTGGCTGCTCGGGTCGCCAGACCCGGGTGGTGGGGACACGGGAGCGTGGAGCGGTGATCGAGAGGTACACCTCCCCGGAAATGGGGCGGGTCTGGTCGACGCAGACCAAGCTGGCGAAGTGGCTCGAGGTCGAGATCGCGGTCTGCGAGGCGTGGGCCGAGCTCGGCGTGGTGCCCCGCGACGACATCCCGAAGCTCCGGCGCGCGCGCTTCGACCTCGAGGCGATCGCGCGCTACGAGGCCGAGACCCACCACGACGTCACCGCCTTCCTGCGTTCGGTCGCCGATTCGCTCGGGCCGGAGGCGCGCTGGATCCACCTCGGCCTCACCTCCTCGGACGTGATCGACACGGGGCTCGCGCTCCAGCTCAAGGACGCGAGCCGGATCCTCGACGCCGACCTGGCCGCGCTCGACGCCACCCTCACCGACCTGGCCCTGCGCCACCGCCACACGCTCATGATCGGCCGCACCCACGGCGTGCACGCCGAGCCGACCTCGTTCGGCCTCAAGTGCCTGCTCTGGCTCGACGAGTTGCGGCGCGCCCGGGCGCGGCTGGCCGCCGCCACCGCGGAGGTGGCGGTCGGCAAGATCAGCGGGCCGGTCGGCACCCACGCGAGCGTTCCGCCGGAGGTCGAGCGGATCGTGTGCGAGCGGCTCGGGCTCGGGATCGAGCCGCTCTCGACGCAGGTCGTCCAGCGCGACCGCCACGCCTACTACATCGTGGTGCTGGCGTTGATCGCCTCGACGCTCGACAAGATCGCGACCGAGCTGCGCAGCCTCCAGCGGACCGAGATCCTCGAGGTGGAGGAGCCGTTCAGCGAGGGGCAGACCGGTTCCTCGGCCATGCCCCACAAGCGCAACCCCATCCTGGGCGAGCGCATCTCCGGGCTGGCGCGCGTGCTCCGCGGCTACGTCGTGCCAGCGCTCGAGAACGTGGCGCTCTGGCACGAGCGCGACATCAGCAACTCCTCGGTCGAGCGCGTCGTCTTCCCCGATGCCACCACGCTCCTCGACTACGCGCTGCGCCTGCTCGCCCGGGTGCTCGGCGGGCTGGTGGTCTACCCCGAGCGGATGCGGCGCAACCTCGAGCGCACGCGCGGACTGGTGTACTCCCAGCGCGTGCTGCTGGCGCTGATCGAGCGCGGCCTCGCGCGCGAGGCGGCCTACAAGATCGTGCAGCGCAACGCCATGCGCGCCTGGGCGGAGGAGGCGGATTTCCAGGCACTCCTGGCCGCCGACCCCGACCTGGCAGCGCACCTCGCGCCCGCCGAGCTGGCCGCGCTCTTCGATCCGGCCTGGTATCTGCGCCACATCGACGAGTCGTACCGGCGGCTCGGGCTTGGGTCGGCCGAGGCGACGTCGGCGGGCGGGGCGCGGCGGGAGGGCGCCGCCCGATGATGCCGGTCCTGCTGGAGAGCGACGTCGCCGGGGTGTCGCGCTTCGGGCGCGGCAAGGTGCGCGACACCTACGACCTGGGCGACCGCCTCCTGCTCGTGGCGACCGACCGCATCTCGGCGTTCGACCACGTGCTGCCGACGGGCATCCCCGGCAAGGGGGCGGTGCTCACCCAGCTCTCGGCCTTCTGGTTCAGGCAGACGCGCGCCATCGTGCCCAACCACCTGATCACCGACCGGATCGAGGAGTACCCCGAGGCGCTGCGCGGCCAGGCGGCGCAGCTGCGGGGCCGGTCGATGCTGGTGCGCAAGGCCCGGCGCATCGATGTCGAGTGCGTGGCGCGCGGCTACCTGGCTGGCTCGGCCTGGGCCGAGTACCGCGAGCACGGCACCGTGGCCGGCGAGCCGCTGCCGGCGGGTCTGCGCCTGTCGGACGCGCTGCCGCGCCCGGTCTTCACGCCCGCGACGAAGGCGGCCAGCGGCCACGACCAGAACATCAGCCGCGCCGAACTGCGCGACCTCGTCGGCGCCGACCTCGCCGACCGGCTCGAGCGCGTGACGCTCGACATCTACCGCTACGCCGATCGCTACGCCCGCTCGCGCGGCATCATCATCGCGGATACCAAGCTCGAGTTCGGCCTGCTCGACGGTGAGCTCTTGCTGATCGACGAGCTCCTGTCGCCGGATTCGAGCCGCTTCTGGCCGGTGGCGCTCTACCGCCCGGGCGAGCCGCAGCCGAGCTTCGACAAGCAGTATCTGCGCGACTGGCTCGAGGGGATCGGCTGGGACAAGGAGCCCCCGGCCCCGGCGCTCCCGCCCGACGTGGTGGCGCAGACGAGCGAGAAGTACATCGAGGCGTTCCGCCTCCTCACCGGCCGCATGCCCGAGCTCGACTAGGCCGTGGGCGTCCGGCGCAGTCGGACGCGCCGCCTGGGCCAGAGGGAGTAAGCGATGCCAGTGTTCAACGCGCGCGTCTACGTGACCCTCAAGCCCGCCGTGAACGATCCGCAGGGCAACACGATCGCCGAGTCGCTGCGTGCGCTTGGGCTAAGCGCGACCCGGCGGGTGCGCGCCGGCAAGTTTTTCGAGATCGAGCTCGAGGCGCCGACGGCCGCCGAGGCCGAGCGCGAGGTCGAGCTGATGTGCCGGCGGCTGCTCGCCAACCCGGTGATCGAGGACTTCCGCTTCGAGGTCGCCGCCCCGGACGGGACGACCCCGGCCGGCACGGCGCCCGGCTGATGACGCCGAGCGGCCGGGGCGGCGAGCCGGGCGGCCTGCCGGGAGGATCGCGCGGGCCGCACGGCCTGCCGGAGCCGGGATCGGCAGCCGGTGATCCCCCTGGCGACCCGCCCGGTGGGTCGCGCGGACGATCGCGCCCGCCGGAACCGGGACCGGCCGACGGCGACGGGGTGTGCAGGCCACCCGGTGGGTCGCGCGGGCAGCAACCCCTGCCGGAGCCGGCAGCGGTAGAGAGCGGCGGACTCCCGGCGGGATCGCGTGGGTTCACGGACCCGGCGGCGCTGCGCGGCTGGATCTACGGCTCCGACGAGCGGCTGCGCACGCGCATCGAGACGCACCAGCGCTACAGCCGCCGCCGCGACACCTGGATCGGCTGGCTGATGGACCTGCTGCGGCCGCGGGGAACCGAGCGGCTGCTCGACGTTGGTTGCGGCTCGGGACTGATCCTGCTGGCGACGGCCGAGCGGCTGCCCGGTGGTGCGGCCATCGGCCTCGACCTCTCGCCCGGCATGGTCGCGTCGGCGCGCCGGGCGGCGGCGGAGCGCGGGCTGGGCAACGTGCGGACGCTGGTGGCCGACGCGCAACGGCTGCCGTTCCGCGCCGGCAGGTTCGACCTGGCCATGGCCAACCACACGCTCTTCCACGTGCCCGACATCGACGCCGCGCTGGCCGAGCTGCGGCGCGTGCTCCGCCCGGGCGGCTGGCTCCTCGCCTCGACCAACAGCGTGAACTACATGACCGAGCTCAACCGCTTCCACGCCGAGGCCGCGCGGTGCGCCGGATTGAGCCTGCCAGGGGCCGACACCGCCGGTCAGGAGGGCCGCTTCAGCCTCGAGAACGGCGGTGCCTACCTGGCGCGGCACTTCGCCCGGGTCGACCTCTTCCGGCGCGAGGACGCGCTCGTCTTCGAGGCGCCCGAGCCGCTCGTGCGCTTCTGGGCCTCCGGCTGGATGTACCGCGGCACCGCCGGCCCGGACGACCCGGCGATCCCGCCCGAGGGCTGGGCGCGCTTCCAGGCCGCATTCGCCGAGGTGGTCGCGGAGGCGATCGACCGCGGCGGCGGCCGTCTCGAGATCGGCAAGGTGAGCGGCGCCTTTCTCTGCCACGCCTGATCGGTGGCCGGCGAGCGCTCCCCGCCAGGGCCCGCAGCGGGTGATGGGCGTCACATCGGCGGAAGGCTCGGCACAGGCATCGCTGATCAAGGCGGTCAGCAGCCTTGCCGCGTGTGACGGGCGTCACATCGGGGGACGGGGCCGACCCGGCGCCCCCGCAGCTCCTCGGCCGCCCTGCAGGGGGTGATGGGCGTCACATCGGGGGACGGTGCGGCATGGCACACTGGTAGCGGTGGGCGTACAGTGGACCGGACAACCCGCGCGCCGGTGGCCGACGCAGCGACCCGGGGGCAGAGCCGGCGCGGCCGATCGCGCTCCTGGCGGCGGGTCGAGGTGGACCTCTGGAAGGGACTGGACGATGCGAAGCTGGCCCCTACGGGTAATCGCGGTCGCGATCGTGCTCCCCGTGCTGGCGCTTGGGCTGCCGGCGGGTCGGGCGGGCGCCGCCGACGTGCGCTCCGGCGACGCCGTGCTGGTCGGGCCGGGCGAGACGATCGATGACGACCTCTACGCGTTTGCCGCCACGATCACGATTCAGGGCACGGTCAATGGGGATCTGGTCGCGGCCGGGCAGTCGGTCGTCATTGCGGGCACGGTCACGGGCGACGTGATTGCGGCGGCCAACACGGTCACCATCTCGGGCCGGGTCGGCGGCACCCTGCGGGCCGCCGCCGTGACCGTCACGCTGGCCGGCGACGTCGCGCGCGACGCCGTCATCGGCAGCGGCAACCTCACGCTGGCGCCGAACGCGAGCATCGGCCGCGACCTGCTGCTGGGCGTCGGCCAGGGCACGATCGGCGGCCGCGTGGCCCGCACCATCGTGCTTGGCGGCGGCACGATCAACCTCGCCGGCCAGGTCGGCGGCGATGTGCGCGGCGAGGTCGGCACGCTGAGCCTAGCTCCCGGCGCCACCGTGGACGGCGCGCTGCGCTACACGAGCGACAACGAGGCCCAGATCGCCCAGGGCGCGACGGTGCGCGGCGGGGTCGAGCGCACGGCGCCCCAGCGCCGCGAGGGCGTTCAGGCGGCAGCGAGCCCCGTCGGCGGGGTGATCGACTGGGTGCGGGCGCTCGTCGGCGTCTTCGTGCTCGGCTTCGTCTTCCTCGCCCTGGTGCCGCGCTTCAGCCGCTGCGCGGCCGACTCGCTCGCGCTGTCGCTCGGCAGCGTCATCGCCTACGGGGCGGTGGCGCTGGTGGGGCTGCCCGTCCTCGCCGTCGTCGTGCTGCTCGTCGGCCTGTTGATCGGCGGCTGGTGGCTCGCGGCGCTCGCGCTGGCGCTCTACGGCGTCCTGCTCGCCCTCGGCTACGTGGTGGTGAGCTACTTCGCGGGTCGCTGGCTGCTGGTGCGGGCCGGCCGGGCCGAGCTGCACCCGGCGCTGATGCTGCTCGTCGGCGCGGCGATCCTGCTCCTGCTCGGCGCCATCCCCGTGCTCGGCGGCATCGTCACACTCATCGTGCTGCTCCTCGGCAGCGGCGCGCTGATCGCCGCCTTCCTGCGCGAGCGTGAGACGTCGCCCCCCGCGCCGGCGCCCGCCGATGTGCCGCCGCCCGCGCCCGTATGAGCCGGGGTCGCGCTCCCCGGCGCTGCAGGAGGGCGACGGGGTTGGGGCTCGAAGAGCCCGCACGGTTGGCCGGCTGATGGACGTTGTCGACTGAACGCGGGAGTACGGTCGTCGGGCTCGAGTCGGCCGGATACCCCACCCGCAAACGGGTACCCGGCGGGCCGCGCGCCGCCCGCGTCCGCCCGGCCGCCCAGGGGTGGACTCCCGGTCCGCAACCTCCATCAGCCAGCGCGGAGAGACGATTAGCCTGCCCTAGCCGGGACGAGCGGGGGCTTCCATCGCTGGGGGCGTGGAGAGGTGGGCGAGTCGAGTTCAGGTCGTTGTGATGGCGCGGCGGGTCAGGCGCCGCGGTCGATGACGCCCTTGGTGCTCGGCACGGTGCCGCTGCGGCGCGGGTCGAGCGCGGTGGCGGCGTCGAGGGCGCGCGCAAGGGCCTTGACGAGCGCCTCGGCGCGGTGGTGGTCGTTGAGCCCGCGCTCGATGCGCGCGTGCAGGTTCAGCCGCGCCTCCATCGCCAGCGACACGAGCATGTGCCGGATGAGGTCGCTGTCCAGCTCGCCCAGCCGGTCCGCCCTGAACGTCGCGTCGACCTCGGCCCAGGGCCGGCCGCTCACGTCGACCGCCACGAACGCCAGCGCCTCGTCCATCGGCACGTAGGCGTGGGCGGTGCGGTGAATGCCGGCGCGGTCGCCCAGCGCGCGGTCGAAGGCGCGCCCGAGCACGATCGCCACGTCCTCGGCTGTGTGGTGGGTGTCGACCTCGAGGTCGCCCTCGGCGCGCACGGTGAGGTCGAAGAGGCCGTGCCGGGCGAAGAGCGTGAGCATGTGGTCGAGGAAGCCGATGCCGGTGCGGCAGTCGCTCTCGCCGGTACCGTCGAGGTTCAGCTCGAGGCTGATGCGTGTCTCACCGGTGGTGCGCTCGACCCTAGCCCGGCGCGGGGTACCCGCTCGCGGGTCGGCACCGCTCACGCGCCCGCCTCGCCCACGCCCAGCTCGGCCGGTAGCGACCGTGCGACCTCGGCGAGCACCGCCATGAGGCGGTCGGTGTCCTCGGGGCGGCCGACGCTGATACGAATGCAGCTGCGCAGCAGGGGCGTCTCGTAGTAGCGCAGGAAGATGCCGCGGCGGCGCAGGTCGTCGCGCAGCGTGCGTGCGTCGAGCCCTTCGACGTCGCAGAGGATGAAGTTGGCTGCCGATGGCCACGGTCGCAGGTATGGTACCGTGCGCAGCCGATCAAGGAGGCGCGCGCGCTCGGCAACGATGCGCTCGACGTTGGCGAGCAGCCAGTCGCGGTCGGCGAGCGCGGCCAGGCCCGCGACCTGGGCGGCCACGTTCACGTTGTAGGGCTGCTTGACCTTCCACATCTGCCGGACCAGGTCGAGTGGGAAGGCGCCCCAGCCGAGGCGCAGCCCAGCCAGAGCCGCCCACTTGCTGAAGGTGCGCAGCACGATCAGGTTGCCCTGGCGCGGCACCTGCCCGATCAGGCTGCCGCCGAGGCCGGCGAACTCGACGTACGCCTCGTCGAGCATGACGAGCCGACCGGTCTCGAGCAGCCGCAGC
This sequence comes from Chloroflexota bacterium, assembly GCA_042408635.1. Lineage (GTDB taxonomy): Bacteria > Chloroflexota > UBA6077 > FW602-bin22 > JBHOQZ01 > JBHOQZ01. The sequence continues at coordinate 10,173 of JBHOQZ010000823.1, read as the reverse complement.
GCCGCCTCCCGCGGCAGCGGCGTGCCGGTCGGGTTGTTGGGCGCGCAGACCACGATCAGCTTCGTCCGGTCGTCGACCGCACGCAGCACCGCCTCGACGTCGACCGAGCCGTCGTCGCGCCGCCGCACGTTCACCGTCTCGGCGCCGTTGATGCCGGCCAGGAAGCTGTACATGCCGAACGTCGGCACGCAGTTGATCACCCGGTCGCCTGGCCGCAGGACGACCCGCATCACCAGGTCGATCAGCTCGTCCGCCCCCGCGCCGCAGAGGAGGTAGTCGGTCGGCACGCCGCACCAGGCAGAGAGCGCCTCGCACAGCTCGGTCGAGGCCGGATCGGGGTAGATGTGGTAGCGCTCCCACTCGGCCAGCGCCGCGCGCACCCGCGGCGAGGGGCCGTAGGGGTTCTCGTTGGCGTCGAGCTTGACGATCTGTTCGACTGGGAAGCCGTAGCGCGCGCTCAGCCGCTCGAACGGCTCGATCGGCGTGTACTCCTCGAGGTCCCAGATCTCGGGCCGCAGCAGGTGGCCTATCGGGCGTGGGGTACCCGCTGGTGGGTGGGCGTCAGACATGTCGGAATCTCTCCTCTACTCTGGCCGGGGCAGCTCGGGGCGCGCAGGCGTGGACGGCAGCAGGCGGTGCTCGACCGCGCCGGCGTGGCCGGGCAGCCCCTCGGCGCGGGCGATCTCCGCGGCGAGCGGCCCGAGCGCTCTCAGATCGGCCGGGCCGAGCGCCACCAGGCTGATCACCTTGCGGAAGTCGTCGACGTTGAGCGGCGACGAGAAGCGCGCCGTGCCGCCGGTCGGCATCACGTGGCTCGGGCCAGCGATGTAGTCGCTCATCGTCTCGAGCGAGTCGGAGCCGACGAAGACGCCGCCGGCGTGCCTGACCCGCGGCAGCCAGCGCCAGGCGTCGGCCAGCAGCAGGCAGAGGTGCTCGGGCGCCCAGGCGTTGGCGAGCGCAAACGCCTGCTCAATCGAATCGCAGACGACGGCGCCGCCGTTGCGCCGAAGCGACTCGGCCGCCGTCGCGGCGGTGGGCAGCGCCGCGAGCTGCCGCTCGACCTCGGCGGCGGCGCGCTCGGCCAGCTCCGCCGAATCGGTGAGGAGGATGGCGGTGGCCATCGGGTCGTGCTCGGCCTGGGCGAGCAGGTCGGCCGCGGCAGCGCCGGGGTCGGCCAGCGCGTCGGCGATCACGAGCGTCTCGGTTGGGCCGGCGAGCTGGTCGATGGCGACCTGGCCGAATACGGCGCGCTTGGCGAGCGTGACGAAGATGTTGCCCGGCCCCAGGACCTTGTCGACGCGCGGCACACTCGCGCTGCCGTAGGCGAGCGCCGCGATCGCCTGCGCCCCGCCCAGCCGAAAGACGCGGTCGACCCGCGCGATATCGGCCGCCACCAGCACGACTGGGGCGGGCGTGCCATCGGCCCGCGGCGGCGTGCAGACGATGATCTCCTCGACGCCAGCCACGCGCGCCGGCACCGCCGACATCAGGAGCGTGGAGGGATAGGCGGCGCGCCCGCCCGGGGCGTAGATGCCCACGCGCTCGAGCGGTCGCACGATCTGCCCGAGCAGGCTGTCGCCGGAGAAGTCGAACCAGGAGGTGCGGTGCTGGCGCGTGTGGAAGTCGTGGATGCGCCGGGCCGCCGCCGTGAGCGCCGCCACCAGCCGGTCCGGCACCTGGCCGTAGGCGGTGCGGATTTCCTCGGGCGTCACCTCCAGCCGGTCGATCTGCGCGCCGTCGATCCGCTCGGTCCACTCGCGCAGCGCCGCATCGCCCCGGTCACGCACGTCGCGCACGATCTGGTCGACCGCCTCCGCCGCCGTCACCGGACCGCCGAACAACTCGGCCAGCCGCGCCCGAACGGCGGGCGACAGTTCGGCCTGGTCGAGCGGCTGCCGGCATAGAATCGTTCGCTCGGCCTCCGCCACGTCGCGGAAGATGCGCAGCGTCGCCATCGTCGCATTGCCCTCCCCTGCTCCCTGCTACCCTATGCTAACACCCCGGCCGCCGCGCGGTCGTAAGCGGCTGTTGCCGGGTGCGTGCCGGTCGGGACGATTGGCAGCGCAGTCTGAGGAGGTGACGCGATGGCACGTTTCAGGGAGGTCGATCCCGCCGCGCTCGATGCCGAGGCGCGGGCGGTCTATGACCGCATCGTCGGCAGCCGGGGCTTCCTGCCGACCCCGCACGCGATCCTGATGCAACACCCGCCGCTGGCCGACCCGATCGGGCAGCTCGGCGCCCGGCTCCGCTTCCAGGGGCTTCTGCCCGACGACCTGCGCGAGGTCGCGATCCTGACCGTGGCCCGGTCGGCCGGTGCGCCGTACGAGTGGGTCACGCACGAGCCGATCGCCCGCCAGGCCGGCGTCCCCGATGCGACGCTGCGCGCCATCGCCTCGGAGGGGGCGCTTGAGGCGTTGCGGCCGGAACATGCGCTCGCCATCCGGGCCGCCCGGGCACTCGTGGCGGAGCGGACGCTGCCCGAGCCGCTCTTTGCAGAGCTGCGGAGCGCGCTAGGAGAGGCGGGGCTGACCGAGTTCGTCGTCCTCTGCGGCTACTACCTGCTGCTCGCGCTCGTGCTGCGCGCCTACGACGCCCCGCTCCCCGCCGGCACGCGTGCCCCGTTCTAGGATCAGCCGTCAGCGCAACGCGGCGCGGAACTCATCGACCGTGATCCTCCCGGTCCTGAGAAGCGGCATGACTGCGGCCGTCACATACTCATCCGGTCGCGCCTGGACGGTCCGGGGCGGTGCTTCGAGCGGGGGCGGCCCGGCCAAAACGCGGATGCCGGCCTCCCGGAAGATCCGCTCGCGCTGCCCCTCCTCCTCGATGGCATTCAGGTACTCGTCCGTCGCCTCACGGAGGTTGCGGACGGCCTCGTCGAGGGTGGCGCCGCAACTGCTCACACCGAGCTCCTCGCATTCCGCCACCCATTGCCCATCCTCCTGGTAGAAACGAAATGTGAGGTGGATATGGCCACATGGCCCGCGTGCGACGGTTCTCCCGTTCTGCTGCATCGCCTGTCCTCCCGCTGACCAGGATAGGCAGGATAGCGCACGTGCTCATGGGGCTGCGTGCGGCTCCTGACGCTCCGTCAAAGCCTGATGCAGCGGGCGCGCCACCGTGGCCGGCCGTACATGGTGGGGCGCCCGCCGCGAGCGGCTACGGGCGGCCCACCAGCGGGTGGAGCAGGCTCAGGATGTCGAAGGGTGAGCGCGTAGTCGGTACGCCGGGCGGCACCACGATCGAGATGCCGATCACCTCGGGCAGCACCGGCATCTCAACGGCGCTCAGCCGCGCCCGCAGCAGCACCGCCTCGCCGGGGCGCGCATCCGGGCTCACGATTCCCTCGATCTGGAAGCTGCGGCTCAGGCCGGCGCGCGTCGACTCGCCCTGGTACTCGATCGTGCCGTCCTGCGCGCGGAAGCGGGCGCCCTGGTTGGCCCGCTGGAAGCTGACCAGCCGCGTATCGAGCGTGGCCGTCAGCACGATCCCGGTCGCCACCTGAGGCCCCATGACCGGGTTGGTGTAGGTGATCGTATAGCTGATCGGCAGGCCGGCGGTAACGCGGGCCGGTGCGTTGACGCTCACCGACATGTCGAACGGCGGGTCGGGGAGGCGCGCCGGGATGAGGAAGTCGACCGGGCGCTGCTTCGACTCGGAGACGTACATGGCATAGTAGCGGTCACGCTCGGCGCCCGAGGTGAGCAGGAGCTTGCGGTCGACGCCGAGCGAGACCTGGGCGGGCACACGCATCAGGGACGGCCGGGCGTAGAGCTCCTGCGCCTTCTTGGCGAAGGCCAGGCCCTCGGGCGTGGGGTTGCCCTGCAGATCGAAGAGCGACTCGTGTGGCTTCGTCTCGGGATCGTCGAAGCACCACCAGCTCAGCCAGCCGACGGTGCTGCCGATCGTGGTGTCGATCACGCTATCGTCGTAGCGGAACTCTTCGAGCACAACCGGCTTGCCGGCGAAGGCGTAGCGCAGCACGCCCGGGATGTAGTCGTAGCGGTCCTCGTAATTCCAGACGTAGGCGTGCATCGAGATGAAGTCGACGTAGGGCGCGATGGCGTGCGGGTTCACACCAGGATAGGCCCAGCCCCAGACCTTACCGTCGCGGATCGGGGAGGAGAACTGGATCAGCCCGATCGTGATCAGGTGGGTGGGATCCTCGTTGCGCAGCGCCCGGGCCACCCGCGCCGTCCAGCGCGTCGCCATGTACTCGCGGAAGAGCTGGAAATCGTAGAGGCGGCCGTCGCCCGGCAGGTCGGCGGCGAAGTCGGGCGGGTTGATGTTGTCGGGCCAGGACTCGCCCGGCTGCGGGAAGTCGGGCCAGGCGGCGCGCAACTCCTCGGCGCTGCTGTACTTCTGGCGCACCCAGGTGCGGAAGCGCGCCTTCATGAAGGGCGAGTCGCCGCCGAGCACGAACGGCTCGTTGGTGAGGTTCCAGGCGAAGATCGTCGGGTTGTTGCGGTAGCGGCGGCCAAGCTCGGCCGCGAAGAGCGAGATACCGTGGATGGCGGTGTCGTTGCCGTAGAAGTCGACGATGCCGTCCCCGATCATCCAGCGGGCCTGCCCCTCCCAGACCTCGGCCACATCGAGGATGAGGCGGAGGTTGCGCTGGGCGGCCAGCTCGATCAGCCGGTCGAGCTTCTTGAAGGCGAGGCTGTCGAAGCGGCCGAGCTCGGGCATGAAGACGGCCGGCGAGAGGAAGACGCGCACCACGCTCGCCTGCGCCGTCTCCGAGAGCAGCTTGAAGTGGCCATCGGTGCGGATCGGATCGAACGCCTCGATCACCGCCGGGCCGGTCTTGCCCGCGTCCCAGCGCTCCTGGCGCTTCTCGGGTGCCCAGGTGGCCGGATCGGCGTAGGTGCAACCGAAGGGGGTGAACCGGTTGCCGCGCCCATCCACGAAATGCCAGCCATCGTGCGAGACGCGGATTATATCCACCGGCAGCGTCGGCTGCGGCGCCGCCGCGCCGTCGGCGCGCAGCTGTTCGAGGCAGAGAGTCAGCGCCAGCACGACGAGCAGCAGCGTCCGCCACCTGCGTTGCGGCCGCACGACGGCGCGCAGGCGCGGCCGGGCAGAGGCCAGGTCTCGTACCCTCACGTTGGTCCCCCAGAGCCCTCGACGGTCCACGCGGCGGCGCCCCAGCTCCGGCACGCCGCGCCGCACCGGCCAGTCAGCGGGCAGGCGAAGGCCGGATGCGGCGCCATCATAGCAGCGTCGGGACACGCGTCAAGCCGACCGATGCCAATATCGCGGGGGCCTGCGGCCGGGGCGGCTACCGTGGCGCGTTGAAGCGGTCGAGGAGCGGGGTGATGGGTCGCGGCGGGGCGAGCCGCTCGCCCTCGTAGGCGAGGATCGCGGCTCGCAGCGGGTCGGGGATCGGCACCGGCCGAAACGTCTGGTTGTCGACGGTGACGTAGGCGATCTGGGCGGTGGCGATCAGCGCAGCATCGGCGTCGCGGTCGATGCGGAACTCGAAGATGAGGCTGGTGCGGCCGAGGTGGGCGACGCGCGTCGCCACCGTCAAGTCGTCGCGCAGCCGCGCGCTGGCGTGGAAGCGGATCCGGCTCTCGGCCACCACCACGTCGGTGCCGGCGCGGATCGGCGAGCCGTGAGCGCCCGCGACCAGGTGCAAGTATTCGGTGTTGGCGATGTCGAGGTAAACGAAGTAGTTGCCATTGAAGACGATGCCCTGCGGGTCGCACTCGTTGTAGCGCACGCGCAGGCGCTCGCGAAAGCGGAACAACTCGGCGGCGGGCGGGTCGATCGGCGGCGTCACGCGGCACCTCAGCGGCGGATTGGGTTGCGCGCCGCACCGCCGCGCGCCCGATCCTGGCGAAATGCGCGCGGCACGGCGCCCATCCCTATGGTAGCTGCCCGGCGCCTGCCTGCGCCGTGTTCCGACGACCCTCCGCCTGCTCCCGCGCGGGTCCAGCGGCGGGTTGACAGGTGTTGTCCCGGCGCGTTTCGCTCAGAAGTGCGGTGACCCCCGAGATGGCGCCGTTGTGCTTGTGCGTTGGGCGGGGTACGATGGCGGAGTGAAGGATTCTGGACCGCTTGCCCCGGGCGAGGTCGTGCTCGACTGCCTCGGCCTCTCCTGCCCCGTCCCGATGATGGAGGCAGCCAAGCGCATCCGCGAACTGCGGGACGGGCAGATCCTGCTCCTGCTGGCCGACGATCCCGCCGTCATCGACGACATGGCCGCCTGGTGCCACCTCACCGGCCATGAGTATATGGGCACCGTCCAGGTTGGCACTGCATGGCGCACCCGCGTGCGCAAGCGCCAGCCGCCGGGGACGGCGGCTGGCGTCGACCGCTGCCTGCTGGCCGAAGGCGTCTGCGCCACCGGCGAGGGTGAGGCAGAGTAGGCGGCGGCCGGGATACCGCGCGGACCGAGGCTGGCTCGTCTCGTGCGCGGCTGCTGGCGCTGTCTTCCCGCCTGGCCATCGCAGCCGGCGTAACCAGCGGATGGGAGAGCGGAACGGCGGCAGCGGCCAGGCGTTGAGGCGTCCGTCGATGCTGCGCGGTGGCTGCTTTGGGTGCGCCCCTCACACGGTGGTATACTGCCCCTACGCCTCGGATGGGCACGACGGACAGGCGACAGGCAGCGGCCGTCCGGAGTCATCTCGCGTGGGCTGTGGGAGGATCAGCGTGAACGTCATGCGCTTTACGGTCGTGGATGGCCGGGGCGTCGTCAGCTTCGTCGCCGAGTGTGACGTCCTCCTCCCCATGGTCGCGGCCTGCCAGGGCAATCCGCGCACCCTGCCCGAGCTGCTGGATGCGGTCGCTCGGTTCCGCCCGCAACTGCGCGAGTATGTCGAGAGCGGCCTGGCCGTGTTCGACGAGCACAACGTCCCCGGTGGCCCGCTCCAGATCCACGAGGCGCTCGACCACCTGCCCGCGCACGAGTTGCCCGTGTTCCGCGTCCTCGACGAACGCACCCGGCAGGCGAGTCTGGAGGGCGTCAAGGCGGGCGTCGTCATCTTCAACCTGCGCGACCGCCGCATCGTCCAGGTGCAGAACACCTATACCGAGGTCAGGCGCAAGGGCAAGATCGCGGTGCGCAACGGCGGCTCGCGCTCGACCCAGATCGTGCGCTACGAGCTGCCGCCGGAGTGGGCGATCGTCCCCTGATCGCTCCGCGCGCGCCCGCCACCCGTCCCCACCCTCACCCCCCCGAGTCTCCTCTACCCCGGGCTGGCTTGACACGCTCCCGCCGCGTGCCTAATCTATAAGCGGTCATTTATGCGTTCAGCCGGGGAGGCGTGGTGTTGGCCGAGCCCGCACTCAAAGAGCTACGCGACGCTTTCCGGGCGCTCGCGGACACGACCCGGTTGCGCCTGCTGGCCGAGTTGGCCGGCGGGGACGACGTCGCGGTCTGCGAGCTGGCGCGCGCCCTGCGGATGAGCCAGCCCCTCATCTCCTGGCACCTCTCGATACTGCGCCGGGCGGGACTGATCCAGATGCGGCGCGAGGGGCGCCAGGTGCGCTGCTCGCTCGAGGGCGCCGGGCTGGCGCGCTGCCGCGCCGCGCTCGAGGCGCTGGCGAGTGGGCGCGCGGCTGCTAGCACCGCCGGGAGTGTGGTGGGGACGGTGGAGGAGATCGGGGGCTTCTGGGCGCGGCTCGGCGTCGAGGGTCGCCGCTGAGGCCGGGTGGGCAACGATGCCACGACAGAGACGAAGGAGCAAACGAACCGTGGGTGAGATCCGAGTCGGCATCATCGGCGTGGGCAACTGCGCCTCCTCGCTGGTCCAGGGTGTCGAGTTCTACCGCAACGCGCCCGAAGGCGAGTTCATCCCGGGGCTGATGCACACGCGCCTGGGCGGCTACCACGTCGGTGACATCCGCTTCACCGCCGCCTTCGACATCGACGTCAACAAGGTCGGCAAGGATCTCTCCGAGGCGATCTTCACCGCGCCGAACAACACCTACAAGTTCAGCGACGTGCCCCGCCTGGGCGTGAAGGTCCACCGCGGCATGACGCACGACGGGCTGGGGCAGTACCTCGGCCAGATCGTGAAGAAGGCGCCGGGCGAGACCGACGACATCGTGGGCATCCTGCGCGACACCAAGACCGATGTCGTCGTCAGCTTCCTGCCGGTGGGGAGCGAGCAGGCGACGAAGTGGTACGTCGAGCAGATCCTGGCGGCCGGCTGCGGCTTCGTCAACTGCATCCCGGTGTTCATCGCGCGCGAGGCGTACTGGCAGCGGCGCTTCAAGGAGAAGGGGTTGCCTGTCGTCGGGGACGACATCAAGTCGCAGGTCGGCGCCACAATCACGCACCGGGTGCTCACCCGCCTCTTTCGCGATCGGGGCGTGCGGCTCGACCGCACCTATCAGCTCAACTTCGGTGGCAACACCGACTTCTTCAACATGCTCGAGCGCTCGCGGCTCGAGTCCAAGAAGATCTCGAAGACCAACGCGGTCACGTCGCAGCTCGACTATGCCCTGCCCGAGGACGACGTGCACGTGGGGCCGAGCGACTACGTCCCCTGGCTGACCGACCGCAAATGGTGCTACATCCGCATGGAGGGGACGACCTTCGGCAACGTCCCGCTCAACCTGGAGCTCAAGCTCGAGGTGTGGGACTCGCCGAACTCGGCAGGCGTAGTGATCGACGCGCTCCGTTGCGCGAAGATCGCGCTCGACCGAGGGATCGCCGGGGCGCTCGAGGGGCCGTCGGCGTACTTCATGAAGTCTCCGCCGGTGCAATATACCGACGACGAGGCGCGTGAGCTGGTCGAGCGGTTCGCCTGCTGCTGTTCGGCGCGCCCGCCGATGGAGGAGAGAGAGGGTGCCAGCGGGGATGAGTGAGGCGGGGGTCGGCCTGCCGACCGCTCGGGACTGGCGTCCCGAGGGTCAGCGGGTGGACCCGGGGACGACCGGTTTCCCGACCGCCACCGAGGCGGCCGGGGCGGGGGCGCCGGTCGCCGAGTGTGCCGACCTCTGGGCGCGCTTCCTGCGCTTCAGCCATCGCTTCAACCTGAGCTACTGGACGATCCGTGCCGCCAGCCTGCTGGCGCGCCGCCTGCCCCCGCCCGTCAGCTACGGTGTGGCGCGCTCGATCGGCCTGGCGGTGTACTGGACCTGGCGCGGGCAGCGCGATGCCATCACCGCCAACATGCGGCGCGTGCTCGGCCCCGCCGCCAGCGCCCGCCAGGTCCGGCAGACGGCGCGCCGCGCCTATGTCAACTACTTCAGCTACCTCGTCGACTTCCTCCGCTTCCCCTACATCGAGCCCGACCGGCTCCAGCAGAGCATCGCGACCGCCGGCTGGGAGCACCTCGAGCGCGCGCTCGCGGCCGGCCGGGGCGCCATCTGCGTCACGCTTCACCTGGGCGCCTTCGACCTGGCCGGCTGGGTGGTGGCGCGCCGCGGCTACCCCGTCAACGCCATCGTCGAGAGCTTCGAGCCGCCCAAGCTCAACGAGCTGATCCAGAGCCGCCGCATGCTCAACGGCATCGGCATCATCCCACTCGAGAACCCCACCCGCCGCATCATCAACGCGCTGCGCCGCAACGAGGTGCTGGCGCTCCTGATCGACCGGCCGGCGCCCGACGGGGTGGTCGTCGAGTTCTTCGGCGCCCGCACCACGATTCCGGCCGGGCCGGCCTCGCTTGCGCTCAAGACCGGCGCCGCGCTCATGCCGGGGTTCGTCGTCCGCCGGCCCGACAACACCTACTATGGACAGATCAACCCTGCCATCGAGTTCGAGCCGACCGGCGACCGCGGGCGTGACATCCAGGCGCTCAGCCAGGCGCTGATGCACGCCCTCGAGGGGATCGTGCGCCAGTACCCCGACCAGTGGTACATGTTCCGACCCATGTGGCCGGAGCGCGCCGGGTGACAACCTGGCCGCACGATCCGGCCGCACCCGGCCGCCCGCTGCCGTCGACTATGAAGTCGACGGTGCCGCCCGCCGGCGCCCGACCGTCCTCACCCGGCACCCAGGCCGCGCCCACCTCGACCGCCGCGATGCCGGGCCGGGAGGGCACCGCCACCCCAACGGCCACGGCGGTGGCCCGGCCAGGTGGTGCGGCGGAGGGGCCGCGGACTCAGGCTGGCGGCGCGTGGGCGCGGCTCGGTGGGCTGCTGGCCTACCACGGTCTGCGCCTCGGCAGCCACCTGGCACCGCGGCTGCCCGCGCGCTGGGGCATCGCGCTGGCGCGG
>JBHOQZ010000822.1:0-1935 GCA_042408635.1 Chloroflexota bacterium | reverse complement strand
CGCGCTGCGGCGGGAAGCGACGTCCCGGCAGCGCCGGCGAGCGGGTGCGGCACCAGCGGCACCGTCTCCGCCGCCCGAGGACCGTTGGCGCGCGGGAGCACACCCGGGGCGGCGGAAACCGTCGCCGGCCGCGCCGGGTGCGGCTCGGCCGCGCTGCCGGCCTCGGCCAGTGCCGGCCAGGCAACGGGCTCGGGCGCCAGCTCCGCCTCCCCGGCGTCGGGGCGGAGGCCGCGGCGCCCGAGAGCGAGCGCCACGACCACCAGGCCAACGACGACTAGGATCGCCCAGGGGAGCCGCCACGACGCGGGCATCGTCACCGGGAAGCCGACAGCTGGTGCGAGCGTGTCGCCGCGCACTGCAATGCCCACCACCGGGGCAAGCCAGCCCGCCACCACCGACGAGGCCCCCGCGCCCAGCCCGATCAGGAGCAGGGCGCTGGTGACAGCCCCGACCGCCAGGACATGCTCGCGCGCGATCGGCAGCCCGACCCGTTCCAGCGCCAGCAGCACCCGCTGCGGCACGCTCCCTGGCGCCTGGCCAAGCGGCACGGTCAGCTCCACGGGCTCGGGCGCACGTTCGATGTCCGACAGGAGGGCTCGCCCGAGCGCGTACAGCGCGAGCAGCGAGCCGAGCACGGGCAGCACGAGCAGCGCCGGTCGCCCGTCGAACAGCCAGCCGAGCCCGAGCAGCCAGAGCGCCATCTCACCCCCGAACGGCGGTACACCAGCCAGGGCCAGCGTCGCCAGGCTCGCGAGCACGAGTGCCGGCACGCGCAGCGGCAGCCGCCGGCCGCCCGGCAGCACAAGCGTCGGCGACGCGGCGGCGCCAGCCACGGTGTGCGCCGGGCAGCCGGTGAGGAGTCCGGCGGCGAACCCGAGCCCGCCGAGCGCCACCAGCGTGCTCAACCAGAGCAGCAGGGCGCCGACAGCCGCCACGGGGGAGCCGGAGAGGCAGCCCGCGGCGGCCAGTGCCGTCTGGGCCAGGCCCACCCAGCCGGCGCGCTCGGCGAGCGTCGGCGCCGACTGCGCGCGCGCCAGCGCCCAGAGGGAGCCCACAGCCGCCCCCCCGAGCCAGAGGGTGCCGCCGAGTTGGAAGCGGGGTGGCAGTGCCGCGAACCCCTGGTAGGCGTAGCCCGCGAACAGCACGTCGGCGAGCCGCACGAGCCAGACGATGGCGACGCCCGAGAGCAGGCCGCTCAGGAGCACCAGGCGCCCGAGACCGATGCCGGCGAACAGCCCCCGCCACCAGCGGTGGCCCGGATAGACGCCGGTCAGGGCGAACAGCGCGGCGCCCAGCAACGCCCACATCAGCGCGCCTCGCTCGTCCGTGGTGGGCCGGAACAGGTCGAAACCGATCTCGGGCAGGCCGCGCATCAGGGCGAGCGCGAGCGCAGCCACGCCGAGCGCGCAGGCCGTCGTCCAGTACGCCGCGAGGCGAAACGGCGGTGTCTCGCTGCCCAGGTCACCGGGTGCCCCACCTTCAGCCGGGTAGCCGACGGGCGGCCCGGCGCGTGTGCACAGCACCAGGAACAGCCCCACGGTTGCGACGATGGTCGCCACGATCAGCGTGGTGGCAGTGGCGCTCAGGGCTACGAGCGCGACCGCCGCGGCGGCGAGCAGATGGGCCGCGACCGCGCCGGCCCGGCGCGCTCCCTCGCGCTCTCCGCCCATGCCGGCCGCCCGTAGCCCCGAGACGGGGTCGGGATCGGGCAGGGCGAGGGCGGTAAGCCCGGTGCCGGCCACCGCCAGCAGCACGAGCGCCGCGAGCGGATCCACTGCCAGGGCGAACGCCGTCGGCGGGCCGGGCGTGACGAGGCGCCAGACCAGCGAAACCACCCCGGGGGCCGGCACCGCGGCACCGCCGGTCGCCGGCGGCGTGCCGCCGACGAGCCAGCCGAGCGCGGTGAGACCGGGCACCGCCAGCGCGAGGGCGGCA
>JBHOQZ010000821.1:0-2541 GCA_042408635.1 Chloroflexota bacterium | reverse complement strand
GCCTCGGGCGCGGCCGGCGCGGCCCCGCCCCGGCCGCGCCGGAGGAGCTGCCGGCAGATGGCGCGGTCGGTCGCGTCGAACGTCCTGAGCCCGAGCAGGCCGAGGGCGTAGGCGACGGCCGACAGGAGCACGTTGAGGGCGAGCGGGTAGCCCCCGACATGGAGCCACCAGGTCAGGGCACCCATCGCCAGGCTGGCGAGCGCGGGCCGCCAGAGCAGGCCGACCGGGTCCGGCAGCGCGATCTTGCGGCGCAGCGCCAGCATGAACGGGATCATCAGCACCCACTCGCTCAGCACCGTCATCGCCGAGGCACCGACGAAGCCGAAGAGGGGTATCGCCACCAGGTTCACGGCGATGTTGAACGGCGCCGCGATCAGGAAGGCGCGCGTCACCGCCCGCTGCTCGTCCACCGCGATCAGCACGTACTGCGTCACCCCGTTCACGAAGCTGAACGGCAGGAACCAGATCAGGATTTGCAGCGCCAGGCCCGACTCGGGCAGGAAGCGCTCACCTGCCACCAGCCCCACGATGTCGTAGGCGAGGATCGTCGTGCCGACCGACATCGGCAGGCTGATGAGCAGCATGTACTTGAGCGCGACGCGGAACGCCCGCTCGAACGCGAGCTTGGCGTCCTCCGCCAGGCGGGCGAGCAGCGGGAAGATGGCGAAGGTGAACGACGACGGCACGATGATCAGCCCGTCGATGAACTTGTAGGCGGTGGCGTAGAAGCCGAGCGTACGGGCCCCCGCGAACAGCTCGAGCAGCACCGCGTCGAAGCGGAAGAACGCCCGCTGCAGGAAGTCGTTGAGCATCAGCGGCCAGGCGGTGCGCACCATGGCGCACGCCTCGGCGAAGGCGAGGCGCAGCTCCGGGCGCAGTCCCGCCCCGCGTAGCAGGCCGAGGAATGCGGCCGCCGTCACCACGTTGCAGACCAATGCGACACCAGCCAGCCCGACGAACCCCCAGCCGGCCATGAGCGCGCCTAGCCCCAGCACGACCCGGAGCGTGGCCGTGACGACCTGCACCGCCGCCGGCACCTCCATGCGCTCGCGCGCCTGGAACACCGCCGAGATCGACGCCGCCACGTTGCCCGGCACGAGCGCCAGCGTGAGCAGCGCCACCGCCGCGCCGACGCCCGGATCAAGCCCCTTGAGGGCGTGCCAGCCGAGCAGGAAGAGCGCGGTGGCCAGCGCCACCAGCGCCCAGAGCCCGAACCGCAAGAGAAGCACCTGCCCGAGATAGCGGTTGGCCGCCTCCGGCCGGCGCGCCACGTCGCGGATGGTGAGCGTGCCCAGCCCCCAGGTGTTGAGCGTCTCCTGATAGCCGTTGATCGCCACCGCGAAGGCGTAGGCGCCGACCCCGGCCGGCCCGAGAACCCGGAAGACGAGGAAGGCGAAGAAGACGTCGATCACCTTGACGTAGAGGTTGGCGAGCATGGGCGTGGCGCCGTTCTTGGCGACGCGCCGGGCCCACGTCACCTCCTCCTCGCGGTAGAGGCGGCGCCAGGCGAGCACCAGGCAACCCAGCCCGAGCAGCGCCAGCGCCAGCGCCGAGACCAGCGCGCCGGCCAGCACGCTCAGCGGCAGATACCGGAACTCGACCAGGTGCGCCCCGGCCGGCACGCTCACCGCCCGGAAGTGGCCGTAAGCGCGCAGCAGCTCGGCCGGCTCCCCGTCGATTTTCACCCCCCAGCCGGGGAAGAAGCTGTCGGCCAGCACGAGCACCGCCGGCTCGGGCGTCTCGACCTCGACTGCCACCTCGTTGAGCCGGTAGCCACGGATCGGCGCAGGCCGCCAGTCGGCGCCCGACAGGGCCGGCAGACCGCCCTCGGGCGCCCGGTCCAGCACGACGAGCCGGCGCGGGTCGAAGTCGGCGCGGCGCAGCCAGTCGTCGGAGCGGGCGTGGTCCGGCTCGACCACGGCGTTATAGACCAGCCAGGTGCGCGGCATGACGCGCTCGTTGCGGTAGATGCGCAGTTCGCGGTCGTAGGCGAGCGACCACTTGGGCGAGTCGATCCGCTCCGGGGTGACGACGTATTTCACGCCGAGCAGGTCGAGCAGCGGCGACTCCAGGGAGCGCGCCTCGTAGAGGTCGGAGATGCGGTTGAACCCGAGCGCACCCTGATGCTCGATCAACCCCATGAACTCGACATAGGTCTGGGCGATGATCGAGTCGTAGCCGCGCGCGTCCTGGATACCGTGGAGCATCGGCAGGTTGGCGTTGAACGGCTTGTCGCCCCGGTAGGCCGTGATGCGGAACAGCTCGGGGTCGCTCTGGAGGAAGCGCACGGCCGGCGGGGTGAAGTCGAGCCAGCGTGGATCGCTGCGCGGGTTGAAGTTGCCAAGCAGAAGGAGCAGGTCGAAGGCGACCACCCCGAGCGCGACCGGCCGCCACCAGGGCCGCTCGGGCCAGCGCCGCGCCGCGAACAGCGCGGCTGCCGCTAGCAGCGTTAGCAGCGCCAGGATCGAGACGTTGCGCAGCTCGTAGGAGGCGAACAGTTCGGGCGTGGCGAAGCCGCTCGCCAGCGCGGGCACGCGCCTC
>JBHOQZ010000815.1:0-1642 GCA_042408635.1 Chloroflexota bacterium | reverse complement strand
CGCCGAGGGGGGGCAGAGCGCCGAGCGGCCCCAGGAGCAGCGCACCCACGACCGCGAGGAGCAGATAACGCGCGATCCATCGGCTCTCGACGTAGGTCAAACGCTCTTCCTCCCTGACCGGCGCTCTGGATGACGTGCGGGTTGGTCCGCCCACCTCCCCCGACGCGGCCCGGCAATGTCGGCCCCGAGGCTCGGGCCGGGCGACCCGGCGAGCAGGTCACACGGGCGGCCGCCGCCGGTGAGCGGACAGTATAGCGGGGCGGACACGGCCGGAAAGCGCGGATCTCCCGGCGACCGCCGCCGTCAGCCTTACCGTCGACATCCCGCACATCGGCTGACCGATGGGTGGTACGCTGCCGACGTCGCGGCTGCATCCCGTGGGCGGCGCGGACGCGGCGCCTGACGGCTGCGATCACGGGAGCGGGGTTGACCTGGTCGGCCGGACGGCGCCGAGCGGGGAGTGAGTAGGTCGCAGCGCGCGGCAACGGCGCGGGCGCTGCGACGAGGAGAGGATTGAGGTGGCTGGGTACCCGTTAACGCGCAGCAGTCGGTTTCGGGGCGTCTTTGCAATCCCGCCGACCCCGTTCGACGCGGCGGGCAACGTCGACGAGGCGTCGCTGCGGCGCTGCCTCGACTTCTGCGTCGAGGCCGGCGCGCACGGCATCGTCGCGCCCGTGAACGCCAGTGAGGGGATCGTGCTCACCGACGCCGAGCGGCTGCGCGTGACCGAGATCCTGGTCGAGCAGACGGCGGGCCGGGTGCCGGTGGTCGTGGGCGTCTCGGGCGTGAGCACGGCGGCGTCGGTACTCTACACCCGGCACGCGGTCGCAGTCGGCGCCGATTCCGTGATGGCGATGCCGCCCTACGTCCGCCACCCGCCCGCCGACGAAATCTACGACTTCTACGCGGCTGTGGCCGCGGCCGCCGACGGCCGCCCGGTCTGGATCCAGGACTATGTCGGTCCGGTCGGCACGCCGATGGCTCCGGCGCTGATGGCGCGCCTACTGCGCGAGATCCCCGGTGTCGCCTATGTCAAGGAGGAGACCGCGACCGCGCCGCAGGTGATGTCGGCGCTGGCGGAGCTGGCCGGCGACGCGCTTGCTGGGCAAATGGGCGGCATGGCGGGGCGCTACCTGCTCGAGGAGTACCGCCGCGGCGCCTGTGGCACCATGCCCGCCTGCGAGGTGACCGACGCCCACGTCGCGGTCTGGAACGCGCTCGAGCGAGGCGACGAGGAGGCGGCGCGCCGGCTGCACACGCAGCTCCTGCCGCTGCTAAACTTCGAGGCGATGTACTCCTTCACTGTCTACAAGGAGGTGCTGGTGCGGCGGGGCGTCATCGCCTCGGCGCGCACGCGTGTGCCCGGCGCCGTGCGGCTGGACCGGGAGGCGCACCGCGAGCTCGACTTGATCCTGCGCGACCTCCAGCCGCTGCTCACGGCGGGCTACCCACCGACCCCGCGCATCATCGATGCGCCGCCGCCGGCCGATTAGCGACCGGAGCCGGGTTCGCCCCAGGCCAGGGGCACAGTGGTCCGCGCACATGTGGTCCCAGGCGCTCGCCGATGCCGCCTGCACGCTGGCAGCCGGCCCGGCGGCGGCGAAGGTGGTCCCCAACCCTCGCCGAGGCCGCACCGCCGCGG
>JBHOQZ010000811.1:0-2541 GCA_042408635.1 Chloroflexota bacterium | reverse complement strand
GCCCGGTGCGGGCGCGCCGCCGGTGGGTGGCGTGGTTGCCACGATGCACATCTCCTTCTGTTTGGTTGTCTGGCCGGGGTCGCGCCGGGCGACCCCGCTGTGGGGGTATCTGGTCGTCAGGCAGGCAAGGTGCCGGTGCCGCCTCGGAGCGGACCCCCGGCACACCTCACCGCCGGCCACCCTCGACACGCAGGGTGGCCGGACCAGTGCTAGAAGGGCAGATCCTCGACCGTGTCATCGGGCTCGGCCGGCGCCTCGGGCGCACCCCCCCAGGCGGGTGCCATGCCGTCGCGCGAGCGCGGCGTCAGGATCATGACCTGGTCGGCGATGATCTCCGTGCGGTAGCGCTTCTGGCCGTCCTGTCCCTCCCAGGAGCGGGTCTGGATGCGCCCCTCGACGTAGACCTTCATGCCCTTCTGGAGCTGCTCGTTGAGCCGCTCGGCCTGCTCACGCCACGTCACGATGTTGTGCCACTCGGTCTCCTCGACCCACTCGCCCTCCGGCGTCTTCCGATTGCGCGAGGTGGCGACGGAGAACTGCGTGGTGGGGATCCCGCTCGCGGTAAACCGCATCTCGGGCGGCCGCCCGACGTTACCGATCAGCATGACCTTGTTCAGCGAATACGCCATCTTCTCGTGTCCTTTCGGCTACTTCTCGTGTCGTCCTCTGTCAGCTCTCGTGTCATCACACGCGGTCGTTCCGCTGAGGGTCGGTAAGCGCCGGTGTGGGTTACGTGGCCGACGAGCCGTCCGGCAGCTCGGGTCTGGACCGTCGACAGCCGGGGCGCCATTACGCCGGCGGCGTGCCCGCGCCGGCCGGTTGCGCCGCCGGCTGCGGCTGTGATTGCGGTTGCGCCTGCGTTTGCGGCTGGCGCTTGAGCCGCCGGGGCGGTCGCGGCGCCTTCGGCTCGGGCTTGCGGATCACCACGTGGCGCAGGATGTCGTCCGCGAGCAGTATACCCCGCTCGATCGGCGCGACCGCGCTGGTGGGACCGCGAAAGTCGTGGGTGACGTAGAGGCCCTCACGGTGCCGCTCGATCTGGTAGGCCAGCCGCCGGCGCCCCCACGGGCTTACCCGGATCACCTCAGCGCCCGCGCCGGTGATGAGCTGGTTGACGCGGTTCGTGCGCGCCTCCAGATCCTCGTCCGGCACCGTGGGCGCCAGGATGTAGACGAGTTCGTACTCAGCCATCGCCCTCGCACACCTCCTTTCCCTGGGTTTGCCCCCCACCTCAACCAACCGGCGTCTGTGTGCGTCAACGCCGCGGCGAGGGGCAGAAAGGTTGTTCCGGTCCACCCGGTCGTGCGGCCTCGCCAACCCCGCCGCGGGGAGCGCAGCCACCCCTATAATGAACCGCGCCTTGCGCGTGCGCAAAGCGTACGCAGCATCATACCATACTCAGCGACGCGTTTCGTGGGGGGGGAGGTTCCCGGTGCGGTTTACAGTTTGGGGTGCCGGCGCCATCGGCGGGGTCGTCGGCGCCTACATGGCGCACGGCGGCGAAGATGTGACGTTCGTGGATCAGGACGCGGCGCATGTGGCCGCGATGAACGAGCGCGGGCTGTTCCTCGACGGGGTGCGCGGCGAATTCAGCGTGCCCGTGCGCGCGCTCACGCCCAAGGAGGTCAGCGGCCCGCTCGACGTCGTGCTGCTGGCGGTGAAGTGCCTCCACACCGAGGCGGCGATGCGGCAGATCATGCCGCACCTGACGCCCGACTCGAGCGTCGTCTCGCTCCAGAACGGCCTCAACGAGCGGCTGATCGCGGAGCTGATCGGGCCTGAGCGCACGGTGGGGGCGTTCGTGAACTTCGGCAGCGACTACCTCGCCCCCGGCCACATCCGCCACGGCGGCGAGGCGCCGATCTACATCGGCGAGCTCGACGGCGCAATGACGCCGCGCCTCGAGGCGCTGACGCGGGCGCTCGGCCACTTCGGTGAGATCATCCCGACCGACAATATCTGGGGCTTCCTCTGGTCGAAGCTTGCCTACGCCAGTATCCTGTTCGCGACAGCGCTGATCGACGAGCCGATCTACGATATCGTGGGGCCGCCGGAGGCACGGCGCGTGCTGGCCGAGCTGGCGCGCGAGGTGATCGCGGTCGCCCGGGCCGAGGGCGTGACGCTGATGCCGTTCGCCGAGTTCGACCCGGCCGCCCTCGACGCGGCGACCGCCGGCCTCGAGGGCTACCAGCGGGTGATGGACTCGATCGCGACGCACTACCGCGGCCAGGTCAAGGTGAAGACCGGCATCTGGCGCGACCTGGCCGTGCGCAAGCGCAAGACCGAGGTCGACTGCCAGATCGGCGAGGTGGTGCAGATCGGCCGCGAGCGCGGCGTGCCCACCCCGCTCAACGCCGCCCTGGTCGGCCTGATCCACGACCTGGAGGACGGCCGCCGCCAGATGGGCTGGGAGACGTTCAACGCCCTGGCCCGCGAGGCCGCCCGCGCCTGAGGCGCCCGGCCCCAGGTGGGGCGCGGCCGTCCTCCAGGTCGTGGATCAGGCCGACCAGGGCGGCGTTGAGCGGGGTGGGCACGCCGCGC
>JBHOQZ010000810.1:0-3755 GCA_042408635.1 Chloroflexota bacterium | reverse complement strand
GGTCGAGGCCGCACCAGGCGCCGGCGAGGGCGAGCCCGCGCGCCGCCAGCGCCGCGCGCAGCCCGGCCGGGTCGTCGGGGAAGCCGCGCCCGATCTCGGTGCCGGCGAAGCCCGCCGCCGCGATCTCGTCGAGCACGCGCTCGAACGGCACGGGTGGGACGAGGTCGTCGAACTCCTCGTTGTTCCAGACGATCGGTGAGCAACCGAGCTTCCAGGCGACATCCTGGCCGCTCCCCTCTGCCGGCGCGGCGTTTGTGAGGACCGGGTCGCTCAAAGATGCTGCTCCTCGGCGCGGCCGGCGAGGTAGGCGGCACGCGCCTCGGCCCGGCCCTCGTGGACCGGCACGTCCCACCAGCCGGTCTTGATCAGGCCGGCGTCGGGGTACTCGCGGGCGACCGTCACCTCGAGCAGCGCGGGCGCGCCCGAGGCGAGCAGGCGCCCGGCGACCGGGCCCAACTCGCCCGGATCGTCGACGCGCACCGCCTCGAGGCCGAAGCCGCGGCCGATGGCGGCGAAGTCGGGACTGTAGACCGAGCCGTCGCGCCGGCAGAAGTCGGTCATGGTTGCGCGGCCGAAGGTGTTGAGCTGGCCGCCCTTGATGCTGATCCAGCCGGCGTTGTTGAGCACGACGAACAGCACCGGCAGGTCCCACATCGCGGCCAGCGCCACCTCCTGCATCGTCTGGAGGAAGTCGCCGTCGCCCGCGATCGCGATCACCTGGCGGTCGGGGCGCGCCAGCTTCGCGCCGAGCGCCGCTGGCACCGTGAAGCCCATGGTGCTGAACCCGCCCGAGGTGAGGTGCGTGCGCGGCTCGTAGGTCGCCCAGTCCTGGCGCACCACCGCCTGGGGCACTCCCGCGCCGGTGACGACGATGGCGCCGCGCTCGGCCACCCGCCGGATTTCGTGGATCGCCCGCGCCTGCGTCATCGGCCTCGCGTCGGAGAAGCGCTTGGTGTCCTGCAGCGCCGACCACTCGGCGCGCAGCCGCGCGATCTCGTCGGCGTAGGCAGCGTCGCCCGCCGCGCCTACCCGGCCGGCTGGCGGCAGCGCTGCCAGCAGGTCGGCGAGCGCTGAGCGCGCGTCGGCCACCATGCCGACCTCGACCGGGTAGTTCTTACCGAGCTCGTGGGCGTCGATGTCGATCTGCACCAGCCTGGCGGGCGGGATGCTGAAGGTGACGCCGCGCCGGTAGGAGGAGGCGGACCAGTCGGTGAAGCGGCAGCCGACGGCGAGCACGACGTCGGCGCTGGCGGCGAGCCGGTTGCCGCTCGTGCTCGCGGTGTCGCCGATGCTGCCGCCGAAGAGCGGGTCGTCCTCGGGGATCGATCCCTTGCCCATCCAGGTGGTCACCACCGGCGCCCCGAGCCGCCGCGCCAGCGCCACCAGCCCAGCCGAGGCGTCGGCGGTGATGACGCCGCCCCCCGCGACGATCACCGGCCGCCTGGCATCAGCCAGCAGCCGGGCCGCCCGCTCGACCAGGTCGGCGTCCGGGCGCGGCCGGCCCCCGGCTGCCGGGACGGGGGGTCGCAGCGCGACATCGGCCGAGTCGGCCTGCACGTCCATGGGCACGTCGAGCAGGACCGGGCCGGGGCGGCCGGCGAGCATCTCGACGAAGGCGCGCTCCATGATCGAGGGGAGCTCGTCGACCCGGCTCGGCTGCCACCAGCGCTTGACCATCGGCTCGAGCACGCGCGGGAAGTCGGCGTCGTGGCGCCGCTCGAGCTCCTGCAGCACGGCGTGGCCGCGCATGTGGGTGTGGACCGAGCCGGTCATGAGCAGAACGGCGGTCGAGTCGACGTAGGCGGTGCCCACACCCACTACGGTGTTGCAGGCGCCCGGACCGATCGAGGTGAAGCAGAAGAGCGGCTGGCCGCTGGCGCGGTAGTAGCCGTCGGCCAGGTGGACCGCCGACTGCTCGTGCATGACCTGGAGGAGTTTCAGGCGCGGCGCGTAGTCGCGGATCGCGTCGACCACGCTCCAGCTCCCGTGGCCCGGGATGCCGACCGCGTAGGGCACTCCGTGGGCGACCAACGCCTCGGCGATGATCTGCGATCCGCTCAGCCGCCGGCGCTCCGTTGCCCGCGCCTCGGCGTCCGTCTCGGTTGCCGTCATCTGGCTGCCTCCCTCACCTCTCGGGCCGCCGCGCGGCGACCCGCTCAGCCGGCCGATCAGGGCGCCGCCCGGCGTGCGCAGGCCCGAGCCCGACCTGTTCGCGAGCGAATCCTACCGCGACAACGAGCGCTCGCCACGGCTCCCCTTAGCCGAAGCACGCCGGTGCCCGCCCCGCGGTTCGGACCGGCGAGCCGGCCGAACCCTGACCGGCGTGACGATCTCCAGGCCGGGCGGGGGCGCGGCTCAGACGAGGTCGCGCAGGAAGCGCGCGGCCCGGCGCACCCCGGTCGCCCCCGGCAGCAGCTCGTCCTCGTGCTCGATGGAAAGCGGCCCGGCGTAGCCGATCAGGCGCAGCGCGTCGAGCAGACCGCGCCACCAGAGCGCGTCGTGCCCGTAGCCGACGGTGCGGAACGCCCACGGCCGGTCCGCGACCGAGGCCGGCGGGGTGACGTCGAGCACGCCCTTGAGCGCGGCGGCGCGCGGGTTGAGCCCCGTATCCTTGGCGTGGATGTGGTGGACGGCGGGGCCGAGCGCCAGCACGCAGGCGGGCACGTCCATGCCCTGCCAGATCAGGTGGCTCGGGTCGAAGTTGGCGCCGATCACCGGCCCGACCGCCTCGCGCAACCGCAAGAGCGTCGGCACATTGTAGACGAGGTTGACCGGGTGCAGCTCGAGGCAGATGCGCGTCACGCCGTGGTCGAGGGCGAGGCGGCTGAGCTCGGTCCAGAGCGCGATGGCCCGCTCCCACTGCCGTTCCAACACGTCGAGCGCGTCCTGCGTCCAGCGGTAGACGATCCAGTTGGCGATCAGCGCGCCGTCCCGGTCGCCGGGGCAGCCCGACTGCGCGATGATCGTGTCGACGCCGAGCCGCTCGGCCAGCCGGATCGTGCGGCGGATCAGCTCGGCGTCCTCGGGGCCACGCCGCGGGTGGAGCGGGAAGCCGGAGCAGTTCAGGCTCTCGACGACGAGGCCGGCCGCCTCGATCTCGCCGCGCCAGCGCCGTCGGGCCTCGGCGTCGTCGAGCAGGCGGTCGAGGTTCGCGTGCGGCGCCGCCGACTGGCCGCCGACGCCGATCTCGAGCGTTTCGATGCCGGTCTCGCGGCAGAGCGCGAGCGTCTCAGCCAGCGTGAGCTCCCGAACCGAATCGGTGTAGAGCCCGATCTTCACTCCAATCCGCCCCCCTCCGCCCCACCCGCCGGGTGGGGTACCCGGCCAGCCGACTCTAGTTCGGGCGTGGCGCCCTGTCAAACTGGCGCGCGCGCAACCTACCCGCGTGCGGGCACCGCCCCCGAACCCCTGCCAGCAGGGGCGACGGCGAGGGCGCGCGGTGGCCCTGCCCGCGACCGCGTCGGCAGCGCTCGGCGGGTGGGAGCCGCCACGGGGGCGGCTCAGGCGAACATGCGGTTGAGGTAGTAGGTCGCCACGAAGGTCCGGTAGGCGGTGACCGGGTCGGGCGAGGTGAAGGCGACGGTGCGGTCGCCCAGCCGCTCGACGGTCGGCATGAGCGCCATGGCGTCGGCCTGGACGCTGAAGTAGGCGTCGAACTCGAGGCGCAGCGGCGTCTCGACCCGCAGCGGCCGGATCTCGCCCCGCCGCTCGATCGCCTCGCGCGCGCCGGCCCGGATCAGCTCGCGCGCCGCCTC
>JBHOQZ010000805.1:0-1354 GCA_042408635.1 Chloroflexota bacterium | reverse complement strand
TAGCGGTTCACCGTGGCGGCGTAGGAGCGGGCGGCGACCGCCTGCGCCTTGAGCGCCTCCGGGGGCCAGAGCGGCGGCATCTCCGCCGGCACCACGCCCTTGAGATACTCCTCGAAATCCATCGTCTTCGTCACGACCGGGCTGGTCGAGAGGAGCACGGTGATCGAGATGGGCACGCTGAGCGTCGGCGGGAGGCTCGCGAAGTCGGGGCTTTGCTCGCGATCGACCGGCGCAAAGTCGGCCTTCAGAGCCAGGTCGGCGTTGGGCGCCCCCGGCGCCGGGGCGGGCAGCGGCTGCTGCCCGAGGTTCTCGCGCTCGCGCTGGAAGCGCGCCTCGATCTCGGCGGACTGCTCGGGCGTGGGGGCGGCCGGGATCATCTCGAAGTCGACGCGCGTCGGCGCGATCGTGTCGACGCGCTGCGCCACCCGCGACATCGCGATGTAGCCATCGGCGCTGACCGCCACCTCGTATTCACCCGGCGGCACGCGCAACTGGTAGCGGCCCTGCTGGTCGGTCTGGGTGCCGACGGTCGTGCCGCGCACCAGCACCGAAGCTGCCGGGACGGGGCGACCCGTGGCGTAGTCGGTGACGGTGCCGTTGATGCCGGGTTCGCGCTGGGCGAGGGCGGCGCTGCCCTGGGTCAGCGGTTCGAGGAGCCAGCCCCCTACCCCGAACAGGAGGGCAAGCGCGATCAGGATGCGCGTCAGCCTCACGATCTTTCGTCGGTTGCGTGTGGTTTCATGCCTCTCCCGGTGTCGGCGGCCAGCTAACGGGGGCCCAACCGTCGGCAGGTGGCGGTCGTAATCTGGCCGGGGCGGATCGTCGGCGGCAGGCGTTGCGCGACCGGGTTCAGCCGGATCGTGGTTGACCGTCGGCCGGGAAAACCGGGCCGATCATAACAACGCCGGTCGCCGCCGGTCAAGGCAGAGCCGGGCCGACTTGCCGAAACTTTGACGCGATGCTGGTGCGACGCACCGCTGCTCGCTGCCCGCGCGGGGCCGCGCCCGCCCGGCGTGCCCTAACCCGGCCGTCGCAGGGCGAGGAGGTGCTCGACACTCGTCAGCGGCACCGCCACGCCACCGAGCTCCGCGCCCTCGTGGACGCCGCCACCGTGGAAATCGCTGCCGCCGGTCGGCACGAGGCCGTAGCGGCGCGCGTAGCCGAGCAGGCGCTCCGTCAGCTCGGGCGGGTAGCCGGCGTAGTAGCACTCGATCGCGGCGAGCCCCGCTGGCACGAGTTCGTCGAGGAGGGCGTCGACGTCGAACCCCTCGACGAGCTGGCCGTCGGGACCGGGCAACGCAGGATGGGCGAGCCCCGGCAACCCACCGGCCCGCCGGATCGTGCGCACCGCCTC
>JBHOQZ010000804.1:0-7082 GCA_042408635.1 Chloroflexota bacterium | reverse complement strand
GCGCGGGCCGCCGCGGCGGTCTGCCGGCACCTCGGCGCCTTCGGGCACGGCACCCCGCTCGACGCTACGATTGGGGTGGCGGCGTCCGCGGCGCGCCCGGCGCCGGGCGCCGCGCCGCCTTAGATCGTCGAGGGCGGAGGTCGGACGAGACGTGGAGACGGTGAAGCTGAACGACGTGGCGATCCCCGAGCTGAACCAGAACGGCCAGGAGCCGCTCTACAGCCAGGTGCTCGAGCATTTCCGGCACCTGATCCGGACCGGCGAGCTGAAGCCGGGCGACCGCTTGCCCGCCGAGCTGGAGCTGGCTCGGCGCCTGGCTGTCGCCCGCGTGACGGTGCGGCGGGCGCTGGCCGAGCTGGTGCGGGAGGGGGTGCTCGTGCGCGCCCGCGCCAAGGGCACGTTCGTGGCCGCGCCGAAGCTCGAGCGCGAGCTGCTCAACGTCGCCAGCTTCAGCGACCGCATGCGCGCTCTCGGGCTGCAGGCGGGCTCGCGGGTCGTCCACGTCAGGGTGATCGAGGCGGCACCCCGGATCGCCGAGGCGCTCCAGGTCGCGCCGGGCGCCCCGGTCGCCGAAATCCGGCGCGTGCGGCTCGCGGACGACGAGCCGACCGCCATCGAGACCTCGTACCTGTCGCTGGACCGCTGCCCCGGCATCGAGCGCGAGGACCTCAACCGCCAGTCGCTCTACGGGGTGCTGGCTACGAAGTACGGCCTGCGGCCGGCCACGTCGCGCCGAACGCTCGAGCTGACCTACGCGACGCGCGAGGAGAGTAAGCTGCTCCAGACCGCCCCCAACGCGCCGCTCTTCCTGCTGACGGCGGTCGTCTGCACCGACGACGGGACGGTGATGGAGTACGTCAAGAACCTCTACCGGGGTGATCGCGTCCGGTTCCAGATCTAGCCCGGAGCCCGAGCCGGGCCGCCCATCCCTGCCGGCCCCGGGCAGGGGGGAGCGTGAGGCAGATACCAGCAGAAGGAGGCCCCGCGCGTGCCACGCATCCGCATCGGGATCGACGTCGGCGGCACGTTCACCGACATCAACCTGCTCGACGAGGAGTCGGGCGGGCTCGCCGTCCACAAGGTACCGTCGACGCCCCGCGATCCCTCAGAGGCGATCGTCGAGGGCGCAGCGCTGGCGCTGCGCGAGAACGGCGTCGACGTCGACGCCGTGACCTACTTCGCCCACGGCAGCACGGTCGCCACCAATGCCCTGCTCGAACACCGCGGGGCAAAGGTCGGCCTCATCACCACCGCCGGCTTCCGCGACCTGCTCGAGATCGGCCGCCAGAGCCGGCCGCACCTCCACGACCTCCAGGTCGACAAACCCGCCCCCCTGGTGACGCGCGACCTGCGCCTCGAGGTGCGCGAGCGGACCACCGCCGACGGCAGGGTGCGCCAGCCGCTCATCGGCGACGACGTCGAGGCGGCCGTCGCCCGGCTGAGCGAGGCGGAGGTGGAGGCGGTCGCGGTCTGCTACCTCCACGGCTACCGCAACCCCGAGCACGAGCGGCAGACGAAGGCGGTCGTCGAGCGGCTGCTGCCGCACGCCTACGTCTCGGTCGCGCACGAGGTGCTGCCCGAGTTCCGCGAGTACGAGCGACTGAACACCACGGTCGTCAACGCCTACCTCGGGCCGGTGGTCAGCCGCTACGTGCGCAGCCTGGAGCGGCGGCTGCGGGAGCTGGGCCTGCGCTCCCGCCCCTACATGACGCAGTCCAATGGCGGCATCGTCTCGCTTGACACCGCCGCCCGCAACACCTTCCGCACCGTCCTCTCGGGCCCCAGCAGCGGCGTGGTGGGCGCCTGCTACGTCGGTGCGGCGGCCGGCTTCGGGGACCTGATCACGATCGACATCGGCGGCACCTCGGCCGACCTCAGCCTGATCACGGGCGGGCGCTACAGCGTCAGCACGCAGCGGGAGGTCGGCGGCTACCCGGTCAAGACGCCCATGATCGACGTCCACACGATCGGCGCGGGCGGCGGCAGCATCGGCTGGGTCGACCGCGGCGGCCTACTCAAGGTCGGCCCCCAGAGCGCGGGCGCCGACCCCGGCCCGGCCTGCTACGGGC
Source organism: Chloroflexota bacterium (assembly GCA_042408635.1). Classification (GTDB taxonomy): domain Bacteria; phylum Chloroflexota; class UBA6077; order FW602-bin22; family JBHOQZ01; genus JBHOQZ01. The sequence continues at coordinate 5,013 of JBHOQZ010000804.1, read as the reverse complement.
GCGGCGGCGAGGCGGCCACGGTCACCGACGCCAACGTCGTGCTGGGCGTGCTCAACCCCGAGTACCTGCTGGGCGGGCGGGTGAAGATCGACCGGAGCCGGTCGGTCGAGGCGATTCGCCGCCTGGCGGGGCAGCTCGGGCTCGGCGAACTGGAGACGGCCCAGGGTATCATCTCGGTCGCGGTCGCCAACATGGTGCGCGCGGTGCGGGTGATCTCGGTCCAGCGCGGCTACGACCCGCGGCGCTACACGCTCGTTGGCTTCGGCGGGGCGGGGCCGCTCCACAGCGGCCGGATCATGCGCGAGCTGCGTATGGAGCGGCTGCTGATCCCCCACCGGCCGGGGCTCCTCTGCGCCTTCGGCCTGCTCGTCACCGACGTGCGCTCCGACTTCCTCCGCACGCGGATCGTCGGCCTGGAGAGCGCGAATCCCGCCGAGATCGGGCAGGTGTACGCCGATCTGGAGGGGCAGGCCGACGCCTGGCTGGCCGGGGAGGGGTTCGCGCCCGAGGAGCGGCTGCTGCACCGGACGGTGGACATGCGCTACCGCGGCCAGAACTACGAGCTGTCGGTGCCGGTGCCGGGCGGCCCGGTCACGTCCGCCACATTGCAGGCGGTGCGCGAGGCGTTCTACCGCGTCCACGAGCAGGCCTACGGCTACGCCGCGCCGGACGAGCCGGCCGAGCTGGTGACGTTCCGCGTCGAGGCGGGAGGGCTGCTGCGCAAGGCGCCGCTACCGGAGTACCCGGCAGCCGGCCCGGAGCCAGAGCCCGGCGCCGTCGTCGGCCGGCGCGACGTCTACCTGGACGGGGGCTTCGCCGGCGTGCCGGTCTACGACCGCGACCGGCTGCGGCCGGGCAACCGTCTGGCGGGCCCGGCGATCATCGAGCAGATGGACACGACCACGCTGCTGCTCACCGGGCAGCAGGCGAAGGTCGATAGCTACCTGAACCTGGTGGTGGAGGACAGGTCATGACGGTGCGCGGCGCCTCGGCCAGACGGGTCGATCCGATCACGGTCGAGGTGATCGGCAGCGGGCTGCTCTCGGTCGCCGAGGAGATGGGCGAGGCGCTGGTGCGCGCCTCCTACTCCGACAACATCAAGGAGCGGCGCGACAGCTCGACCGCCATCTTCGACGCGCGCGGTCGGACGCTCGCCCAGGCCGCCCACATCCCGATCCACCTCGGGTCGCTGCTCGGGGTGGTCGAGGCCGTGCTCAAGCACTACCCGCCCGACGCGATGCGCGACGGCGATATGTTCGCCGGTAACGACCCCTACACGGCGCAGGGCACCCATTTGCCCGACATCGTGATCATCGCCCCGATCTTCTACCGGGGCGAGCTGGTCGCCTTCGCCGCCAACCTCGGCCACCACCAGGACTTCCTCGACCGGGGCGACCACCGCCACATCTGGCAGGAGGGGCTGCGGATCCCCCCGATCCGGCTGATGCGCGGGGGCGAGGTCGTGCCGGAGATGATGCGGCTGATCCTGGTCAACTGCCAGCTCCCCGACGAGCGGCTCGGCGACCTGCGGGCGCAGTTCGCGGCCAACCGCCTGGCCGCCCGCCGCGTCAACGAGCTGTGCGACACTTACGGGGTGGCGCTCCTCTTCGCGGCGATCGAGGAGCTGCTCGACTCGACCGAGCGGCGCATGCGGGCCGGCCTGCGCGGCATCCCGGACGGCGACTACGCCTTCCGCGACGTCCTCGACTCGGACTACCTGGCCGAGCCGGCCGAACTGGTGGTGCGGATCGCCAAGCGGGACGACGAGATCAGCCTCGACTTCGATGGCTGCCCGCACCAGGGGCCGCACCCGCTCAACATGAACTGGACGGCGACGCTCGCCACCGTCTACTACGCGCTCAAGACGCTGGTCGACCCGGAGATCGCGCCCAACGCAGGGCTCTACCGGCCGATCCACGTCAGCGCGCCCGCGGGGACGATCGTCAACTGCGTCTCGCCGGCGGCGGTCGAGAAGCGGACGCAGACCTGCCAGCGGGTGGTTGACCTCATCTACGGCGCGCTGGCCGAGGCGCTGCCCGAGCGGGTGACGGCGGCGCACAACGGAGGCAACAGCGGCATCTCCCTCTACGGCGTCCACCCCGTCACCGGCCGGGTCTACGGCTACATGGAGACGCTGGGCGGCGGCTTCGGCGCCCGCGCGACCAAGGACGGCCTCGACGGCGTCCAGGTCCACGTGACGAATACCTCCAACCTGCCGATCGAGGCGCTGGAGAGCACCTACCCGGTGCTGGTGCGCCGCTACGAGCTGGTGACCGACTCGGGCGGCCCCGGCACCTGGCGTGGCGGCATGGGGTTCGTGCGACAGATCGAGCTGCTGGCCGGGGAGGCGGTGATGGAGGCGAACATCACCCGCACGACCGTGCCGCCGTGGGGGCTGTTCGGCGGCAAGCCCGGCGGCTGCCAGCGCGTCGAGATCACCCGCGCCGACGGCACCGTGATCCACGCGCCGCCGGAGCCCCCGCGCGCCACGCTCCGGGCCGGGGACAGCGTCGCGATGACGACCTCGGGTGGCGGCGGCTACGGCGACCCGAGGCGACGCGACCGCTGGCGGGTGGTGCGCGACCTGCGCGAGGGGCGCATCTCGCGCCGCTCGGCGATCGACGACTACGGCCTGACGCCCCAGGAGGCGGACCGGGCGCTCGCGGCGCGATAACTCATGGAGTTGGCGGATGCCGCCTGGAGGCGAACGCGCGCTCCGCGCTGCCCGCTCAGGGAAACGCAGCGCAGCCAGGGACCAGGACCGAGGCGGACCAGAGCGCTAGTCGCCGGTGGGCCACGCCTCCGGACGCAGCGCCGCCAGGGCACGGGCCGTGGCCTCCGTCCGGTTCCTGACGCCGAGCTTCTGGTAGATGGTGCCTAGGTAGGTCTGGACGCTGCGCGGGCTCAGGACCAGCAGCGCGGCGATCTCGGCATCCGTCTTGCCCCGCGCCGCCCAGAGCAACACCTCTGCCTCGCGCGGCGTCAGCGCGAGCGGCCAGAGGTCGGCCGCGCTGGGCTCGGGCCGCTCCTCCAGCAGGAGCAGGCTCAGGTCGCCCGGGCCCGGCAGCAACCTCACGATCAGCCTCCCCTCAGGCCCGGCGACGACCAGCGGCGCAAGACGCTCGGGCGCATCATCGGACGGCTTCAAGAGGTGATGGAGGGGGCGCTGATCGCGGCGCTGACGAGCAGCGGGGGCACCCTCCGGGAGGGTGGGGTCCTCAACATCCGCCTCTACGAGGTCTCGTACATGACCGGCCGCTCCGATCCGAACCTCAACCTCTTCAGCGAGCAGCCGGCCCTGTATGTCTCGTTCCTCGCCAGCAACGGCGCCTCGGCGAACGCGCTGGTCACCACCGCCTGCAACCCCCGCGTCTGGCTGCCGGAGCAGGCCAAGCTGTCCCGGTAAGGCGGGCCGCGGCGAACGGCCCCCGGTGGCAGTGGCGAAGAACGCCGGCTCGGTAGCCTATCGGGCGAGGACCGCTTCTTCGAGGGTGATGCCGGACTGGAAGCTGAGGAAGCCAGGGAGGTTCTGGAAGCCGCTGAGCCCTTTCTTGGCAGCGTAGCTCTGCTCACGCCACATCAGGTAGACGATCGGCGACTGCTCGAGGACGCGCTGCTGGAGTTCAGCGTAGATCGGCTTGCGCTTGGCATCGTCGAGTTCGGCCCGGCCTGCCTTGAGCAGCTCGTCGACGCGCTCGTCGGCGTAGCCCGGCGCGCTGTTGAGGCGGAGCGGCCCGCTGGCGTACCAGTCGCTGAGGAAATCGGGGTCGGTGATGTCGCCGGCAGTACCGATGACCAGGATGTCGAAGTCGCCCTTGGCGTTCTTCTGGAGGCGGGTGGCCCAGTCGGGCAGGTCCAGCTCCAGGTCGATGCCGATCTTCGCCAGCTCGGCCTTGGCGACGACCGCCGTCTGCTGGTGGAAGACGTATTGCGAGGTGGAGAGCATGCGCGCCTTGAAGCCGTCCGGGTAGCCGGCCTCGCGCATCAGCGCCCTGGCCTTCTCGAGATCGAGCTTGAAGAAGTTGTCGAACTTTGGATCGTAGGCGATCGAGGTCTCGGGCATCGCCATGCCCCAGATCGGGTAGCCGCGGCCGTTGAACGCGGTGTCGATTACCGCCTGCCGATCGATCGCGTAGGCGACGGCCTGGCGCACGCGCGGATCGCTGAACGGCTTGAACGTGGTGTTGAAGATGATCCCCATGAACGGACCCTTCGTGCTCAGGAGCTGCAGCCCCGGGTCGGCCTCGAGGGCGGGGATGTCCTTCCACGGCACGTACTCGATCAGGTCGACCTCGCCGCCGCGCATCGCGTTGACGCGGGTGTTCTCGTCGGCGAGGAAGGCGTAGCGGATGGTCGGCGTCCTGGGCAGACCGGGCTTGTAGAAGCCTTTGGCGGCCTCGAGCGTGATCGACTGGCCCTTGCGCCACTCCTTGAAGGCGTAGGGGCCGGCGCCCATCGGCTCCTGGCCGAAGTCGGCCCCCTTCGCCTCGACCCACTTCTTCGAGACGATCGCCGCCTCGGGCAGCGCCAGGTAGTGGATGAACGGGGCAGTCGGCGCCTTGAGCTTGATGCGCACCGTCGACGGATCGACCGCCTCGACCGTGTCGACGACCGCGAACAGCGAGCGGAAGGAGGCGCCGGTCTTCTCGTCGAGGATCCGCTCGAGCGAGAACTTCACGTCGTCGGCGGTGACGGGGTCGCCGTTGTGGAACATCGCCTGGCGCAGCTTGAAGGTGTAGCTGAGCTTGTCGTCGGACACGCTGTAAGACTCAGCGAGCTCGGCCGAGAGCACGCCGTCCTTGCCGTAGTTGTAGAGGCCGCGGTAGATGAGGAGCTGGATGGTGCGGCCGGCGGTGCCGGTCGTCACGTGCGGATCGAGCTTGGCGGGCTCGTTTGAAAGGCCAACGTTGATCACCGCGGCGCCCTGCCCCTGGGTCGCCGGCTGCGCCGGCGCGGCCGCGGGTGCGGCCGGCACGGCTGAGGCGATGGGCGCAGCCGGCGGGGCAGCCGGCG
>JBHOQZ010000802.1:0-9883 GCA_042408635.1 Chloroflexota bacterium | reverse complement strand
GAGGCGGTTTGGAATGGTCGAGACACCCTCACGCCTCCTTGCTCAGGGTTGGGCCGCCGAGGCGGTGCTGGAGAGGCGCAGCGGGTTCGGCAGCGGATTGGCGGCGCGCCAGAAGCGCTGGGGCAGCGCGCTCAGCACCGGGTTGATGAAGTAGAAGTTGTAGTCGACCTGCGCCTCGGTCAGCTTCAGCGTGACGCCGGGCGAGAGCATCCCCTTGCCGAACTCGCCGCCCCAGGTGTGCCCGCCCTGGATGTCGCGCGTCACCGTCAACGCCGGGATGTCGCCCGCCTTGAGGAAGCCGTTGCCCTCCTGCTGTGCCACCTGCTTGAGGTCGGCGGTGGTGGCGGTCGGGTTGAAGGCGGCGTAGAGCGCCACCTCGCGCGAGGCGTTCTTGAGCGCGATGTAGGTGGTGAGCATCCGCCCACCGTCGATCGCCAGCATCACGATGAAGAGAAAGAGCGGCAGCGCGAGGGCGAATTCGACGAGCTGGGTGCCCCCCTCTCGCTCCCACTCCGCCGAGGCCCGCCCCGATGGTCGGGTCCAGCGCATACCGATCACCTCCTCCGACGAGCCGCGCCCAGACCCTAGCGGACGAGCACCGCCGTGCGGGCCGGCACCGCCACCGCCGTCGAGGCCGTGTCGGCCGCCTCGACCCCCGGCACGACCCAGCGCAGGACCGTGCCCTTCAGGGTGCAGTTGCCGCCGCAGCTCGAGGGGTTCGTCGTGAGCCGCACGAAGGCAAAGCCCGAGACGGTCAGCCGCGCACCGCCAGCGGTCGCCTGGGCCTGCGTGACCACGGGCAACAGGACGGGCTTGCGCTGGTTGTAGTCGCTGTGCCAGTGCGCCGCCAGCTTGGCGCGGGCCGAGGCGTTGTCGGCGCCCGAGCTGTCGACGGTGTAGGACTGGCCGGCCTGTACCGTCGTCACGCCCTCCAGGCTCATGAAGCCGCGGAAGTTGTCGGTCGAGGCCCCGGTCGCCCAGGCCGGCTCGGAAACGACCTTGTTCGAGCAGTTCTTGCGGACGAAATTCGAGACGTAGGATCCGGCGCTCGCGTTGTAGAAGGTCGGCGTCTTGCCCTCGGCGATCTTGCAGGAGCCGTTGTTTTGCGAGGTCGTGCCGGAGAAGAGCACGTAGGGCACGAAATCGGGGTGGTCGACCGGCACCGCGCTCACGAACTTGAGCACGGCGGTGGCCGAGGTCTCGAGGTAGAGCTCGAACGCTCCGGCGCCCTGGGTCTGGGTCGTGATCGTCACGGTGCCGTTGTCCAGGTGGTTCTCGACGTCAATCAGGCGCTGATTGGTGCCGGCCTGCGACCACTCCAGGCGGTAGGCAAAGTTCGAGAGCCTGGTCACGCGCACGGTGCCGGCCGGCCAGCCGTAGGCGTCGTTGAACACGGTATCGACCGCGGCCTGCGCCTCGGCCTGGCTGGCGCCGAAGGGGATGTTGGGGCTCCACTGGACGCCCTGCTCCTGGCCATCGATGACCAGCTTGAAGTAGCCGCCGCTGGTGTCGGGGCTCAGTGTGATGAGCTGCACCTCGCTGCGCGCCGTGTCGGAGACCGGGCTGGGGCTCAGGAAGCGGGCGAACCAGGTCGGCCAGGAACGGCTGGTGATCGTCTTGATGCCGATCGTGCCGGCCGGCGGCGCGGTGCAGGGGATGCCCACCTGCTCGCCCGTCATCGGCTCGAGCGTGTTGTCGATGTACCACGAATTGAAGGTGAAGTTCGAGGCTTCGGCGCCGTTCTTCGTGTTGCGGCGGGCGACCTCGTGACCGGTGACCCAGACGTCGTGGTCGCCGGTCCAGTCGTTGGCGACCTTGCCGAGCATGGTGGCCTGGGCCAGCGCGATCGCATCGGCCGTGTTCTGGGCCAGGCGCCGCTGCGTGAAGCCGTAGCCCAGGTCGATCGCCAGCGCCATCATGCCTAGCACCACTGCGGCGGTCAGCCCGAATGTCGCCAGCGTGGCGCCCTGCTCGGACCGGGGTGATGCCGATCTTCCCCTGGCAGCCGTCATCTGTGCCTACCTCCCAACCACACCACAACCACCTCCATCGGGGCCATGCCAGCGGGCACGTTTGCGCTTTCGGCGTGGTCCCCGCACAGCTCTATCCTAGCGATTTCGCGCCAATTTCCCATAGGAAATTGGTACCGTAAACGACGCCAATGCGGTCCATATTTGCGTTTACAGCGCGTTAAGGTACAGGATGGCATGGTAAGTGAAACACCATTCAGCAAGAGTGATGCAGGTACGGCAATTCCCTGACAGTTTGGTCAGAGACCTGGTGTTGGGTCGGTGTGGCTGTTGGTGCATGGAGAAGGCGTCTGCGGGTTGTCGATCGGCAGGGGCAAGCGCGGTGGGTTCATCGGACCGATGGCCGGCCGCGGCGCCGGGTGGGGCGCGGTGGGGCCGGGGATTGGTTGGGTTCTCCCTTGACAGGAGTGGTGTGGGCGTGACATACTAAAGCTGTCCACCCGAAGGCGGCTTCCCCTCATGAAGTGTGTCGCTGGGGTGCTCGTGTCTTTTCCGCCCGGGCGGTTGTGCGGCGCCGTTCGCGGCTGTCACTGGGTCATTGCCGCGCACCAGCGCACCCCGCGGTCGCGAGGGTGAGGCTTGAAGCGCACCCGGCAGCAGGCCGGTGTGCCGGTTGATACGCACCCTGCGCACGATCGGGGTGGGGATCGAACGATCGAGGGTTGCAGCCCAGGCTCCAGTGCAGCCGTCGCGCGCCTTGCGCCAGCGCTGTCTTAGACCCTCCACCGCTGCGTTGTGCCCTGCACGGCAATTCAGGGTGAGGATTGAAGTAGAAACAGATGCCCTTTGACGAAACGATTGAGGCGCAGCCCGAGCGCCGACCGCGCGGCCACAGTCGCGCGCTGTCCCCCGTCGCCACGCCCTCCCGCAACGGCGACAGCCCCCAGGCCGTTGCGGCGCCGCCCGCCAACACCGAGATCTGGAGCGGCCTGCTCGACATCGAACCCGACGGCTACGGCTTCCTCCGCAGCCGCCGCACCGGCTACCTGCCGGGGCAGGACGATGTGTATGTCTCGCAGCCGCTCATCCGCCGCAACGGTCTGCGCCAGGGCGATATGATCCTCGGCCGCGTGGCGCTGCGCAGCGAGCCCGGCCGCCCCGCCCGCCGCTACCTCGTCCAGGTGGAGGAGGTCAACGGCATCGAGGTCTCGCAGGCGCAGCGGCGGCCCCGCTTCGAAGATCTCACGCCCATCTTCCCCAATCGCCGCATCCACCTCGAGACCGCCGCCGAGCTGCTCGCGCCCCGCCTGATCGACCTGATCGCCCCGATCGGCTTCGGCCAGCGTGCGCTGCTGGTGGCGCCGCCCAAGGCCGGCAAGACGACCGTGCTCAAGGAGATCGCAGCCGGCATCATCGCCAACCACCCCGAGGCGCACGTCATGGCCGTCCTGGTGGGCGAGCGCCCCGAGGAGGTCACCGACTTCGCCGACTCGGTCGATTGCGAGGTGCTGCCCAGCACGTTCGACGAGCCGGTGCAGGAGCACATCGGCGTGGCCGAGATGGCGCTCAACCGCGCCAAGCGGCTCGCCGAGGTCGGCAACGATGTGGTGATCCTCCTCGACAGCCTGACCCGCCTCACCCGCGCCTACAACCTCACCGTCGCCAACAGCGGACGCACGCTCTCGGGCGGCATCGACCCGGCCGCGCTCCACCCGCCCAAGCGCTTCTTCGGTGCCGCGCGTAACCTCGAGGAGGGCGGCTCGCTCACCATCATCGCTACCTGCCTGGTCGAGACCGGCTCGCGGCTCGATGACGTGATCTACGAGGAGTTCAAGGGCACCGGCAACATGGAGCTGGTGCTCGACCGGCGGCTGCAGGAGCAGCGGATCTTCCCCGCCATCGACGTGCTCAAGTCGCAGACGCGCCGCGAGGAGCTCCTGCTCGACGAGCAGACGCTGCGCGCCAGCCACCTGCTGCGCCGCGCCGTCCAGGCCCGCAACGAGACGCCCGAGAAGCTCGCCCAGCTCATGGAGCGCATCCGCAAGACGAAGGACAACCGCGAGCTCGCCTCGCTCCTGCGCCCCGCCGGCACCTAGGGCTGTCCACCCGGGGCTGCCCACCCGGGGGTGAACCCCCGGCGGAACCGGCGAAGCCCCCTCCGGGGGCTGAGACGCGCGTACGCGAGCCGGCTGATGGACATTGCCCAGGTACCCGACACGTGAAGCCGCGCGCGCATTGCTGGAGGTTGCCAGAAAAGCCGGCACGTGCGGCCGCGCGGGGGGTTGATCCCCGCGCTCAGGTTGCGCGGCTGGTCTATCCGGCTCACGCACGCGTCCCAGCCCCGCACCCGCAGGCCCGTACCCGGGGGCTTCGTCACCTCAGCCCGGGGGTTCACCCCCCGGGCGGGCGGGCGGACGCAGCCGCGCGTCCCTTCTTCGCGCGGGCTCCAGCCCGCCGACCGCATTCCCCCCGCCAATTCCGCAACTCCATTGTCCCCGGGCGGCCGTCGGGCGCGCCGTCCGGACCGCGTGCCCACCGTCCAGCCGCCCGCCGACTCCTGGGTCGGTTATGTTGGCGATCTCCATGGCCGCGGCGCGCGACGGGCGGCTCCCGCGGGCGGTGCGACAGTAGGTGCCGGCCGGGCGGGCAGGCCATTTTGGGCCGGGTGCGCTACAATAGCGCAGCCTGACTGGGGTGCCGACGACCGTTGAAGATCCTCGCGATTCTCACCTACTACCATCCGCACTGGACCGGGCTCACCGCGCACGCGCAGCGCGTCGCCGAGGCGCTGGCCGCGCGCGGCCACGCGGTCACCGTCCTGACGATCCGCCACTCGCGCAGCCTGCCGCGCGACGAGCGCGTCAACGGCGTGCGCGTGGTACGCCTGCTCCAGATGGGCCGCTTCAGCCGCGGCGCCATCGCCCCCGCTTTCCCGTTCGCCGCCGCCCGCCTGATCGCCCAGAGCGACGTCGTGCAAATCCACACGCCGTTGCCCGAGGCGCTGCTGGTGGCGCTGCTCTGCCGCGCGCTCAACCGTCCTCTGGTGATGACCCACCATGGCGATGTCGTCATGCCCGCCGGCACCTTCAATCAGGCGGTCCAGCGCGTCGCCTACACGCTCCTGCGCGCCACCGGCGAGCTAGCCGACGCGGTCACCGCCTACAGCCGGGACTACGCGCTCAACTCGCCGCTGCTGCGGCCGCTGGCCGACCACCTGACCTGCATCGACCCGCCGGTCGAAATCCCGCCGCCCGATCCGGCGGCGGTCGCCGCCTGGAAGGCGGAGCTGGGCCTGGCCGACCGGCGCCTGATCGGCTTCGCGGGGCGCTGGGTCGAGGAGAAGGGGTTCGACTTTCTCCTCGAGGCGATGCCCATCGTGCGCCGCGAGATCCCGAACGCGCACCTCGTCTACGCGGGCGAGAAGAACGTCTTCTACGAGAACTTCTACGAGCGGTGCCTGCCGCTGATCGAGGCGGAGCACGACCACCTGACCTTCCTGGGGCTCATCCGCGACCGGCGGCGGCTGGCGAACTTCTACGCGATGTGCGACCTCTTCGCGCTGCCCAGCCGCACCGACCAGATGGGCCTGGTGCAGGTCGAGGCGCTGCTCTGCGGCACGCCGCTCGTGGTCAGCGACATACCCGGCGCGCGCGTGGTCGTGCAGGAAACGGGGCTCGGGCGCCTCGTGCCGCCGGGCGACCCGCCCGCCCTCGCCCGCGCCATCGTCGACATGCTGCGCAACCCGGCACCCTACCAGCCGACGGTCGAGGCGGTGCGGCGCGTCTTCGACACGGAACGTACGATCTCCCAGTACGAGGCCGTGATGGCGCGCCTGGTGCGCGAGCGCGGCGGCGACCCCGCGCCCGCACGTCGCGCCCCGAAAACGCTCTCGACCGGCCTGCGCCAGTCGCGCGCCGAGGCGCCCCGTGAGCCAGCGCCCCCCGTCGCCACGCACGGCACGGCGGCCGGCAGCCTGGCGGCGCCGGGTGCCAACGGGCGGCTCAACGGCGCCCGGCGCGGCTCGCTCACGGCGCAGGACCACGCCACGCTCAACCGGATCCTGCGCAACGAGGCGGACATGGCCTACCGGCGGCGCGCGCGCGTCCTGCTCGACTACCTCGAGCTGCGCGACGGCGACCGTGTGCTCGACTGCGGCTGCGGCATGGGTTTCTATCTCATGGCGATGAGCCGGCTGCGGTCGCTCCGGCTCGTCGGGCTCGACGGCGACCCCGAGCGCCTGGCCTGGGCGCGCCGCGAGGGCGTGCCGGCCGCGCTCGTGCGGGGCGACATCGAGCGGCTGCCGTTCGCCGACGGCGCCTTCGACCGCATCCTGCTCAGCGAGGTCCTCGAGCACCTGCGCGACGAGGCGGCGGCGCTGGCCGAGCTCTACCGCGTGCTGCGCCCCGGCGGCATCCTCGCCGTCTCGGTGCCCCACGCCGACTATCCCCTCCTCTGGGACCCGATCAACCGGCTTTGGACGGCGGTCGGCGGGCGTCCGTTCCGCCAGGGCCCGCTGGTGGGGATCTGGACGAACCACGAGCGCCTCTATCGACCCGAGGACCTCGCCGGGCGCCTCCAGGCGGCCGGGTTCGCCGTCGAGGCGCTGGAGGAGGCGACGCACTACAGCTTCCCGCTCTCACACTTTCTCGTCTACGGGGTCGGCAAACCGCTGATCGAGCGCAATCTGCTGCCCGGTGAGCTGCGGGTTGCGGCGGATCGGTTCGCGGGCGAGCGCAACCGCGGGCGCCTCACCAACCCGATCAACCTCGGTCGCGCCGTCTTCCGGGTGGTCGATCGGCTCAACGACCGGCCCGAGGCGGCCGAGAAGCGCACCTTCGTCAACGTGCTCGCGAAGGCGCGCAAGCCGGACCCGCGTGGCGGATCGTGAGCCGCGGGTGGCGTGTGAGGCGTGATGCGTGATGGACTTGGGAATCGACGGCGGCCGACGCCGGGGCACTGGACCGATCCAGGCCCACCCGCAAGCGGGTACGCGGCGAGCGCGGCCACCGGCTCGATCGGGGGACCATGATGGCTGAGGGGCCGATCCGCACGGGTGCGGCGATCCGCCGTGACCTGGTGCCGCTGGCGGTGATCCTGCTCGTGGCGCTCGCGCTGCGCCTGGTGAACCTCAACTGGGACGAGGATCACCACCTCCACCCGGACGAGCGATTCATCAGCATGGTCGCGGCCGCTACGACCTGGCCGTCGAACGTCGGCGAGTACTTCAACACCAACGAGTCGCCCCTGAACCCGGCCAACCGCAACTTCCCGTTCTTCGTCTACGGCACGCTCCCCCTCTTCCTGGGCAAGGCGATCGCCGGGCCGCTCGGCTGGGATACCTACGACAAGCTCTTCCTGCTCGGTCGCGGGCTGTCGGCGCTCTTCGACACGGGCACCGTGCTGCTCGTCTACCTGCTCGGCATCACGCTCTACTGCCGGCGCACGGCCCTGCTCGGCGCGGCGTTCATGGCGCTGGCGGTCCACGGCATCCAGCTCGCCCACTTCTACGCCTTCGACACCTTCACCGTCTTCTTCACGACGCTGACGCTCTACTACGGCGTGCGCCTGATGCGCGGCTCGCCCACCCTCGACTGGGTCTGGCTCGGCCTCGCCTTCGGCGCCGCGCTCGCCTGCAAGTCCAGCGTGCTCTGGCTGCCGCTCGCCTTCGGCGCCGGCATCGCGGTGACGGTCTTCGCCCCGCGCGACCCGCGCCGCCGGCCGCTGCGCGCCCTCGAGGCGCGCCTGCCCCGCGACTGGTCGTTCGACGGACAGCTCACGCGCGCGGTGGACCTCGACATCCGCATCACGCGCCACGCCCCGGCGCTCGACGACCAGGCGCTCGCGCTCCGCGAGCGCCTGGTCTGGGGTGCGGCCGGGCTCGCCGTGACCATGGTCGTCGCCTTCGTGGCGTTCCGCGTCTTCAACCCCTACGCCTTCGACGCCACCTTGATCTTCGGGCTCAAGCCGAACGCGGGGTGGATCGCGGCGATCGACCAGCAGCGCCAGGCGGTCGAGGGCGTCATCGACATGCCCCCGAGCCACCAGTACGCCTTCACGCCCGCCTACATCTTCCCGATCAAGGACTTCGTGCTGTGGGGCGTGGGCGTGCCGCTCGGGCTCGCCGCGATCGGGGGGACGCTCTTCGCGGCCTGGGAGGTCTGGCGGAGGCGCCGCTTCGAGCACCTGCCGCTCCTGATCTGGGTGGGGTTGAACTTCCTCTACTACGGCCGCCCGCTCGTCAAGAGTATGCGCTACTTCTACCCGCTCTACCCGCTGCTGGTGCTGCTGGCTGCCTACGGGCTCGTGCAGCTCTACGACTGGGCCCGCCGCCGCTCCACCGCCACCAGAGCGGTAGCCGCGCCGCTGACCGCACCCACCTCCCCCGCCGCGGCCACGGACTTCTCCCAGACCGCTCCGATCGCGGCGCCCAATGGCTACTCGTCCGGCGCCGGTCCGGCCGCCCCACCCTCCCCCACCTCGTCCCGCCCCGGTGAACTCATCTCCACCGAAGCAGCCCAGCAGCCTGCGCACCCCGGCGCACCAATTCCCACCCCCGAGACGCACGGGACCGCTGCGACCGCCTCGCCCCACCCCCGCGTAGCCGGAGCCGCCTCTACCACCCCCCAGCATCGGGGGGTCGGGGAGGCTCGGGTCGGGGGGGCCCTCGCCCCGGGGACTCGCCTCCTCCGGCTCGCGGGGTCGAGTGCCTGGGCAGTGGTGCTGGCTGGGACGCTCATCTACGCCCTCGCCTTTACCTCGATCTACCTGCGGCCGATGACGCGCATCGCCGCCTCGGAGTGGATCTACGCCAACGTGCCGGCCGGCGCGACCGTCGCCAACGAGCACTGGGACGATGCGCTGCCGCTGCCGCTCGGGCCGGCGCGCACCTCCGACCGCTTCCGCGGCGTGACGATGAACCTCTACCACGAGGACAACCCGGCCAAGCGCGACGAGCTGCTGCGGCAGCTCGACGAGGTCGACTACATCTTCCTCACCAGCAACCGCCTCTACGGCTCCATCCCGCGCCTGCCGATGCGCTATCCGCTCACGACGGAGTATTACCGCCGCCTCTTCGACGGTAGCCTAGGCTTCCGCCTCGCGGCTGAGTTCAAGGCGCACCCCACCTTCCTCGGCCTTACCTGGAACGACGACCGCGGCATGGAGGTGGGCGGCCTGCGCGGCTTCCTCCAGCCCGACGAGGCGTTTACCGTCTACGACCACCCGCCCGTACTGATCTTCGTCAAGGACCGCGCGGCTTACAATCCAGCGGCGGTGCGTCGCCTGCTCGAGCGGGTGCCGCTGGACGACGTGGTCACGCTCAAGCCGGTCGACGCGATGCGCGCCAAGAACCTGACCCTCCTGCCCGAGGCGCTGCGCGAACGGCTGGCGGCCGGCGGCACCTGGCGCACGCTCTTCGACGCGGCCGGTCCGGTGAACGCGGTGCCGCTGCTCGCGCTCCTGCTGCTGGTCGAGGTGCTCGGGCTGGCGGCGTTCCTGCTCCTCCTGCCCATCCTGCGCCCGCTCGCCGATCGGGGCTACGGCATCGCCAAGGCGCTCGGCATCCTGTTCCTCGCCTACCCGGTCTGGGCGCTCGCCGCGTTCGGGATCGTGCCCGACACGCGGGCGACGCTGGCCGTCTTGCTGACCCTGCTCGTCGCCGGGGCAGCTTTCGTGGCCTACCGCCACCAGGGAGAGCTGCGCGCGCTGCTGCGCCGGCGCTGGCGAGCCCTCCTGCTGCTCGAGGGGATCTTCCTGGTCGGGTATCTCGGCTTCGCGCTGGTGCGCGCGAGCAACCCCGACCTCTGGCACGCCTTCCTCGGCGGTGAGAAGCCGATGGACCTCGCCTACCTCACGGCCGTCCTCAAGAGCGAGCGGTTTCCCGCCTATGACCCCTGGTTCGCGGGCGGCGTGCT
>JBHOQZ010000801.1:0-8316 GCA_042408635.1 Chloroflexota bacterium | reverse complement strand
GTGAACACCAGCCCGATCGCCAGCAGCGCCAGTCCGAGCGCCGCTGCGATCAGCGCGACCAAGAAGCGATCCGTCTCGCCACCCCCGGGCGCCCGGTCCACCGCTCGCATCCCCGTTTCCTCTCCCTAGCAGACAGCGCCGCCCCGGCCGACGACTGATGCGCCAACCGCGCGGGCTGCAACCCGCCTCGACGTCGAGCGGGGCCGACCTCGGCGAGCCGCTCCCGCTTGTCTGTGCACCGCGGCGGCCGACTTCCGCCCCGGCTTCGCCAGGGCTCAACCCGCTCGGTCCGCGGGCGACCTCCCCACCCGGCGGCCGCCGACCGATGAGGGTAGTGTAGGCGCGATTCGTGCAGGCGCCATGGGACAACCGTCCCCATTTTCCCGGGCTGTGAGTGGGACACCGGCGGTACCCGGCCGGGGCCGGCCGGTCCTCGGTGCGGCGGGCCTGGGTGGCTAACCCGTCGGCTCCGGCGCAGCCGGGCGCCCCGCCGGGGGACGACTCGGCCGGGACGGGGGCGTCCGGGGCGCTATGCTATACTCGGCGCGGCGCGGACGATGGGGTCTCGGAGGTTCGGCGTGAGGGAGCGCGGGCGCGTGGTGGGTGGCACAGCGGTGGCGGGCGCTGAGGCGCGGGCCGCGGGGTCGGGCTGGACGCGCGAGCGCTGGACCGCGATCCAGGCGGTGGCCATCGGCAACATCCTCATGCAGATCGCCATCACCCCGGTCGCGGCCATGCTCCCCACGATCGCGCGCGACTACGGCGTCGGGCTGAGCGTCGCCGGCTGGATCGCCAGCGGCTACCTCCTCACCCTCACCGGCTTCATGCTGATCGCCGGCCGGCTCGGCGACCTCTTCGGCCACCGCCGCGTCTTCCTCGCCGGCATCGCGGTCAGCACCGTCAGCGGGACGCTCCTGGGCGTCGCCCCGGATGTGTGGACCATGGTCGGGCTGCGGGCGGTCCAGGGGATCGGCGGCGCGCTCATGCTGGGCAACGGGCTGGCGATCCTGACCGACGCCTTCGCCGACAACCAGCGCGGCCGCGCCATCGGCATCGTCGGCATGGCGGCCGCCTTCGGCTCGCTGGTCGGCACGATGCTGAGCACCCTCGCGCTCAACTATCTGACCTGGCACTGGCTGTTCGTCGTCAACCTCCCGCTCGGCCTGGTCGGCGCGCTCAGCGCGCTCGGCCTGAGCGACGCCAACGCGACGCGTCACCGCCCCGGGGCGGGCGGCCGCTCCCGGCCGGTCGCCTGGCGGCGGATCGACTGGGCCGGGTCGATCCTCCTCCTGGCCGGGGTGACGGCGCTCTCGCTCTCACTCAGCCACCTCCACGAGGGACCCGAGACGTTCGAGGCGGGCTGGGGCTGGCACCTGTCGATGCACACGCTGGCCGCGGCGCTGATCGGCGCCTTCGTGCTGGTCGAGCGGCGCGTGCCCGAGCCGATCATCCAGCTCGGCCAGTTCAAGAACCGGCTGTTCACCTTCTTCCTGATCGGGCACGGCATTCTGCACCTGACGATGATGGCGCAGTTCTTCCTGCTGCCGTTCATGATCGAGCGGGGGCTGGGGCTGTCAGCCACCGCCTCGGGCAACTTCATCGTCGTGACGCAGTTCACGAACACGCTCACCTCGTTCGCCGGCGGCTGGCTCTACGACCGCACGCGCTCGAAGTGGATCGTGGTGTTCGGCATGCTCACGATCGCCGCCAGCATGGTGCTCCAGGGGCTCTTTGGCGGGGTCGGCTACGCCGTCCTGATCCTGATCGCCTGCGCCGCCAGCTTCGGCATGGGCTTCTTCCAGACGGCCAACAACGTGCTCGTGATGAGCGTGGTCGAGCCCGACCAGCGCGGCTTCGCCAGCGGCATGCTCGAGACGGTGCGTCAGCTCGGCCACGGCCTCGGCATCGCCCTCTCGAGCGCGGTGATGGCGCTGAGCACCGGCGGTGTGCTCACCGCGGCCGCCCAGTCGGCCGCCTACGTCGAGGGGTTCCAGCGCGCCTGCCTGCTGGTGAGCGCGCTGACGCTCGCCGCCGCCCTCCTCTCCTGGCTGGCGATCCGCGGCACGGGCCAGCGTCCGCCCGACGACGACCGCGAGCCGCCCGCTGAATGGGCCGGCGCCACCGAGGACATCCCGGAGCCGCGGGGAACGCTGGTCGGCGCTCGATGAGCGCCCGGACCACGCGCGTCCAGGGGGAGGCCGCCGACCGGGCGGAGCACCCGGCGACGCGCCCAGCGCCGGCCCCGATCCCCTTCGGGCTGGCCGACCTGGCGCTGCTCTTTCAGGTCTCGCTCTGGGCCGGCAACTACACCGTCGTCAAGGCGGTGCTCCTGTCGATGCAGCCGCTCGCCTTCAACAGCCTGCGCATGGTCGTGGCCACCCTCCTCTTCACCGCGATCGCGGCGGTGCGGCGCGAGCGCCTGCGCTGGCGGCGGGCCGACCTGCCGATGCTGACGGTCTGCGCGCTGCTCGGCCACACCGTCTTCCAGACCTGCTTCGCCTTCGGGCTCGCGCGCACCACCGCCGGCAACACCGCGCTCATCCTCTCGCTCTCGCCGGTGGTGGTGGGCATCATCTCCTCCCGGCGGCGCGAGGAGGAGCTGCGGCTGCCGGCCTGGATCGGCGCCGCCGCCTCCTGCCTCGGCGTGGCGCTGCTCGTCGGGGCGCGCGGGGACGCCGTCACCTTCGGCGGGGAAGCGCTGCTGGGTGACCTCGCGATCCTTGTCGCGGCCGTCGCCTGGGCGTTCTACACCGTCCTCTCTCGCCCGCTACTCGGGCACTACTCCTCGCTCCAGTTCAACACGCTCACCCTCTTCATCGGCGTGCCGCCGCTCGTGATGCTGGCGCTGCCGGAGCTGCTGACCCAGCGCTGGACGGGCCTGCCGGCGGACGCCTGGCTCGGCTTCGGCTACGCCACGGTGCTGGCGTTCGTCGTCGCCTACGTCATCTACTCCTACGGCGTCCAGCGCCTCGGGCCGTCGCGCACCGCCGCCTACTACAACGTCACGCCGCCGCTGGCCGCCTTCATCGCCTGGGCGTTCGGCGGGGAGACGATCAACCTCGGCTTCATCGCGGGCGCCGCGCTCATCCTCGCCGGCCTCTACCTGGTGCGGCGGGGCACCCGCCTGCTCTAGGCCCGTGGACGCCTCCAGCCGGCGCCGCAGCGGCGCGCTCAGCTTCGGGCTCGGCGACCTCGCCCTCCTACTCCAGACGACGCTCTGGGCGATCAACTACCCCGCCGCCAAGGCAGTGCTGGGCGCCTTCGAGCCGCTCACCCTCAGCAGCCTGCGCACGAGCGTGACGGCGCTCTGCTTCCTCACCGCCGCCGCGCTCGCGCCCGGCGCGCTGCGGGTCGAGCGGCGCGACCTGCCCCGGTTCCTGCTGCTCGCCCTGCTCGGCCACGCGCTCTTCCAGGCGATGCTCACCATCGGCCTGTCGCTGACTACCGCCGGCAACTCGGCGCTGCTGATGGCGCTGGCACCGGTGATCGTGGCGCTGCTGGTGACGCTCGGCGGGGGCGAGCGCCTCTCGGTGTCCGCCTGGCTGGGCGTGGCCGCCTCGTTCGCGGGCGTGGTGGTGCTGGTGGCGGCCACCGGGCGCGAGGTGCGCTTCGGCGGGGCCACGCTCGCCGGCGACCTGATCTCGCTGGTGGGGGCGGCGGCCTGGGCGGTGTATACCGTGCTCTCGCGCCCGGTGCTCGCGCGCTACTCGGCGGTGACGGTGAACGCCTGCACGCTGCCGGCCGGCGCCGCCATGGCGCTCCTCATCGCCTCGCCGCAGCTCGCGACCCAGAGCTGGGCGGCGATCACCCCGCCCTACTGGCTCGGCTTCGCCTACGTCACGGCGGCGTCGGCGCTCTCCTACTTCCTCTACAACGTCGGGGTCCAGCGGCTCGGCGCCTCGCGCAGCTCCGCCTACTTCAACCTGACGCCGCCGCTGGCCGCGCTGGCGAGCTGGGTGCTGCTGGGCGAGCCGCTCACCCCGCTCTACCTCGTCGCGGCCGCCCTCATCCTGGGCGGGCTCAGCCTCGTCCGCACCGGCGTGCGGGCAGCGCGCTGAGCGACACGCGCTTCCCGAAGCTCGTCGCTGCCGACCGCCCGGTCGCCCCGCGCCGACGGGTACCTAGGTACCACCCGGGCGGTGGCTGGGCTATGATGCCGCCAGCGGTCGCGGCACTCCGCCGCCGGCGGTTGCACGAACGTGCATCGTAGTGTATAGTCTTGCGCATAGTTGGGTAGGCGATGGATCCGCGAGGACGGCGGATCGGGAGGAGGCTGCAATGGTGCGGGCGCAGATCGTGGGTGCCACGGGCTATGGCGGGCTCGGGATGGTCGAGCAGTTGATCCGCCACCCCGAGATCGAGCTGGTCTCGCTGCTGGCGAAGACGGATACCGGTCGGCCACTGAGCGAGATCTTCCCGCACCTGCGCGGCATCTGCGACATGGTCGTCGAGGACGCCACACCCGAGCGGATCGGGGAGGGAGCCGACCTCGTCATCTTCGCCACGCCCGACCGGGTCGGCATGGCGAACGCGGCGGCCGCGCTCGGCCGGGGAGCGCGGGTGATCGACTACAGCGGCGATTTCCGCTTCACCACGCCGGAGCGCTACGCCCAGTACTCGAAGCTCCACCCCTCGACCGCCGGCAAAGAGCACCTCGCGCCGGAGCTGCTGGCCGAGACGGTCTACGGCATCCCCGAGCTCTACCGCGAGCGGATCCGGGGCGCGCGGCTGGTAGGCAACCCCGGCTGCTTCGCGGTGGCGCTCATCCTGGGGCTCGTGCCCGCGCTCGAGGCGGGGCTGGTCGACCCCGGCTCGCTGATCGTTGACGGCAAGACCGGCAGCTCGGGTGCCGGCAAGAAGCCGGGCCCGGTCCACCACTTCCCCGAGCGCAATGAGAACCTGGCCGCCTACCGGGTGGCGGCGCACCAGCACAGCGTCGAGGCGGCGCAGACGCTCTCGGACGTGGCGGGCGCGCCGGTGAAGCTGACGTTCGTGCCGCATCTGGTGCCGATGACGCGCGGCATCGTCTGCACCGCCTACGCCGACCTGCGCGAGCCAACCACCGTGGCGCGGGCACACGAGGTCTACGCCGAGCGCTACCGCAACGAGCCGTTCGTGCGCGTCTTCCCGCCGGGGCAGTTCCCGGGTGTGAAGAGCACGTTCAGCAGCAACTACTGCGACATCGCGCTGGCGGTGGACGAGGCGAACGGGCGGCTGGTCGTGATCAGCTCGATCGACAACCTGATGAAGGGCCAGGCGGGCGTGGCGCTGCAGAACATCAACCTCATGTGCAGCTTCCCCGAGACCACCGGCCTGGAGCGGATCCCGCTCTACCCCTGAGCGGCGCCGTCATCCGGGTAGGCGACCGCTTGCTCAACCTCTGGTCGCGCCGGGCTCGCGGCCCCGGCCGGCCGACGAGCGGCGCCCCGCGGGTCGCGCCGGGGCCGAGCCTGCCGGCGGCGCGGCTGGTTGACGAATACGTCGGCGACTGCCTACACTGCAGCCCCCTGCCCCGGCGCGCTGTCGCCGGGGTCAGCTCACGCGACGCTGGAGGAGAACCGACCGGTGGAGCAGCCATCAGCGCACGCGCGCCAACCTGACCCGGCTGGGCGGAACCGAGGCGTCGACCAGGATCGATTGCGTCAGGCAGTCGAGGCAGCCGAGCCGATCGACGGCTGGATGAACCGTGAGGAGCTCTCGGTTCTGGCTGAGCTGGCTGCCGGCTGCGACCGGATCGTGGAGATCGGGAGCTGGCTGGGGCGCAGCACCAAGGCGCTGGTCACGTCGACGCGCGGCGTGGTCATCGCGGTGGACACCTGGCAGGGCTCGCCGGAGCACGGGCCCGGGGAGGACACGAAGTCGCTCGACCCGGACACGTTGTTCGACCGCTTCCAGCGCAACCTCGCCCCCGAGATCGTGGCGGGCCGGGTGATCCCGGTTCGGCTCGAATCGACCCGTGCGGTCGGCCAGGTGGGCCAGCATCTCCAGCGCCATGGCGGCCTGGCCGACCTCATCTTCATCGACGCGTCGCATACGTTCGATGCCGTGCGCGCCGACATCCTGGCCTACCTGCCCCTGCTGCGACCGGGCGGCGTCATGGCCGGGCACGACTACGCTTACCGCCCCGTGCGTTGCGCGGTGCGGAGCGCCCTCACTGGCGTGGTCCAGGGTGGCGGTCAGATCTGGATCTGGCGAGGGTCATCGACCGGGGGGCCCCGCCGCGGGGCGGCAACCGCGGCCTGGCAGGTCGCGTTCTATCGAACCCTGAGCCGCCTGCCCAACCCCCTGGCACCGCTGCTGGCCCGCCGATAGTGCCCGCAGCCGAGCGATGCGGCCCGCGCCAGGCGGGGAGGTGGGTGGCCGGTTGGTGGGCAGCCGGACCGGGCCAGGGGCGGCGGGGGCGGGGCCGGTGGGGGTCGGCGAACCTTGACGCGGACGGGGTGCATGCGTATAATCAGAGTCCGTTGGGGTGCGCAAACGAGCGTAGCTCAGTTGGTAGAGCAGCGGTCTCCAAAACCGCCGGTCGGGGGTTCGAGTCCCTCCGCTCGTGCCAAACTCACCCCGGCGGGCCATGCGGATGTGGCGGAATCGGCAGACGCGCTAGGTTGAGGGCCTAGTGACCAAACCACGGTCGTGGAGGTTCAAATCCTCTCATCCGCACCCCCATCGCCCGCGCACGGCGGGCCAGGCGGAAGTGGCGCAGCGGTAGCGCGTCTCCTTGCCAAGGAGAAGGTCGCGAGTTCGAATCTCGTCTTCCGCTCCCACCCACTCAGGGCGACGTGGCCAAGAGGTTAAGGCGGGGGTCTGCAAAACCCCTATCAGCGGTTCGAATCCGCTCGTCGCCTCCCGGCCACCTGCGCTGCACGCCGGAGTGGCGAAATGGCAGACGCATCCGACTCAAAATCGGACGGGCTTATCCCCCGTGAGAGTTCGAATCTCTCCTCCGGCACCACACCGCACCCTTCCCGTTGGGAAGGGTGTCTTGATGCCCGGCCGAGCAGCCCACTGCTCTACCGGGGCAGCGGCAGCGACACCCAGCGGCGCTCGCGGAACGACAGCTCGACCGCGTTGATCGCCTCCTGCACCCAGGCGCCGTCGCGGAAGTTGCCCTGGTTCGGCAGCGACGGGTCGAGGATCTCGTCCACGAACGTGCGCACCAGGTTGCTGTAGAAGAGCGTGCGCCAGCCCTCGCGCGGGTGACCCCTCTCCGGGTAGAACCGGGCCGGCACCTCCAGCTCGCGGAACTCGACCGCGTCGGGCTTGGCGCCCCTGAGCGTCTCGGCCACGCCGAACTCCTCGACCATGCGGCAGATCAGCGCGCCCTGGCTGCCGTAGAGGCGCGCCTCGATGCCGGGGTAGTTGCCCACGGTGACGTAGCTCGTCTGGATGGTGCCGATCGCGCCGTTGGCGTACTCGGCCAGGTAGATGGTGCCGTCGTCGATGTTCATGCGCATCATGCGGCCGGTGTCGCGCACCATGCGCATGGGGATGAAATTGCGCATCGTGCCGACCACGGCGGTGTAGTCGGCTCCCACGAGCCAGTGGCCGATGTCGATGATCGGCGCGCCGTACCCCTCGAGCGACGAGACGTGCAGAACGCCGGGGTCGGCATCGGGATCGACCTGCCGCAGCGGCGTCTGCGGGTCGAGCCATTGCGAGTTCTGCTCGTAGCCATTGAAGATGAACGGCTGGCCGATGTACCCCTGATCGACGAGCTCGCGCATGTACATCATCGCCGGACTGTAGCGGAAGGTGAAGCCGAGTTTGGTGCGCAGCCCCTTGCGGTCGGCCAGGTCGGCGGCCCGCAGCGTGTCGCGGAAGTCGTTGGCAACCGGCTTCTCGCAGAGCACGTGCTTGCCCGCCTGGAGCGCATCCCACGCGAGCGGGAAGTGCGTGCGCGAGGGCGTACAGACATCGATCACGTCGATGTCGTCGCGGTCGAGCAGCTCGCGGTAGTCGGTGGTGACCACCGGCGCCTCGAATTGCCGGGCGGCCTGCTCGGCCAGCTCGGGGCTCACGTCGCAGACCGCCACCAGCTCGACGCGCCGGTCGCGCCGCCAGGCCGGCAGATGGGCCGTCATCGCCCAGCGCCCACCCGCGCCGAGCACTCCCACGCGCACCTTACCATCGGCCGCCATCCCACACCTCCCCCGCGGTCGTCATCGACGAGCCGCTGCCTCACAAAGAGCTGCCCACCGCTGCACGGGCAGGCCGGTGGGCAGTCTACCAGGAAAGGCGGGGCGGTGGGGCGGCAGGGCGGCGGGGGACGGGCCCCCACTCCCGGAGGGGGACGGGCCCCCACTCCCGGAGGGGGAC
>JBHOQZ010000797.1:0-1895 GCA_042408635.1 Chloroflexota bacterium | reverse complement strand
GGCGACGTTGGTGATGATGTCGGCCTGGCCGCTGGTGAGCGCGAGGATGCGCGTCGAGAGCTCCGGCACCGGCTTGAAGACGATCGTCTCGAAGGGCGGCGGGCCGTTCCAGTAGTCCTTGTTCGCCTCGACGACCAGCCGATCGTTCTTGACCCACTCCTTGAAGATGTAGGGGCCCGAGCCCATCGGCTTGGTCGCGATCTTCAGCAGCCCCTCCTCGGAGTCGTCGCTGAAGTAGCTGGGCGGCACGATCTCGACCGAGGCCAGCAGGTCGGGGACGATCGCGCTCGGCTCCTTCGTCTTGATGCGGAAGGTGAGCTCGTCGACGACCTGGCACGAGTCGTAGTTGGCGAGCACTGCGAAGGCGTTGACGGTCGGCAGGTTGCCGATCCGCGGCCGGGCCATGCGGTCGAGGGAGAACTTGGCGGCCTCGGCGTTCACGGGGGTGCCGTCGTGGAACCGGGCGCCGCGCACCAGGCGCAGCTCCCACGTCGTCTCGTCGACGGTCCGCCACTCGCGGACGATGTTGGGCACGATCTGGAGCGTCTTCGGATCGCGCCAGGTGAACATGTCGTAGACGTGGCTGTTGACCGTGAACTCCGGCACGGCGTTGCGCAGGTTCGGGTCGAGGTTGTTGGGGGTCGCCCCCTCCATCACCGTGACGGTGCCCGTGGGCTGGCGCCCGGCGAAGCGCGGCCGGAAGGCGTCGACGGGCTCGATGTGGCCGAGCGCCTCGGCGCCGCCCAGATCGATCCCGGCGAGCGCCAGCGCCCCCGCGCCCGCCGCGAAGAGCTGCATCAGCTCCCGGCGGGTCAGCCCGTTGGCGGCGGCGACCCGGTCGAGCCGGGCCGAGGCGTCGCGCGGCGTGTGCTCATGCCCGTGTGGTCGGTGTCCCTGCGTCATCGTCCCTCAAGCTCCCTCGTGGAAACGACACGGGGGCCGGCGCATCGCGGCAACGGGCTGCCCCCCGCTCGATCCGCCCACGGCGGATCGCCCGACGCCGCCTGATCAGATCGACCACTTCCCGGTCCGGCGGGTTCACCCGGCAACGCGACCGGGGTGGCCGCGCTCCGCCGCCGTTGCCGGAGCACACAGCATCGACAAGTCTAGGCAGCGCTCGCACGCGGTGTCAAGCGCGGCCGACCCCTTCCTCGCCCGTCCGCTGCCCGCCGCGCTGCCGGGTGGCACGGGAAACCCCACGCGGCGCGGTGGCGGCGTGGGGTTTCCCGTGTCGCGGGGTGCCGATCGGCGCCCCGCGACAGGCTGCGACGGCGCGGCCCTGGGGCGGTGCGTGGACCGACACCCCGGGCGCCTGATCGCTAGGACTTGAACTTCGCGTCGAACATCCAGATGCGCTCGTCGGGGCGGGCCTCCCACTCGAGGCGGTTGCTGACGCCGTAGAAGTCCACCTGGTGGTAGATGAAGACCCACGGGAACTCGTCCCAGAGGATCTGCTGCAGGCGGTACATCAGCTCGCGCCGCTTGTCGGGATCAAGCGTGCGCTTGAGCTCGTCGAACTTCTCGAAGTACTCCTGGTTCTCCCAGCGGGTGTAGTTCAGCGAGTAGTTCCGGTCGAAGTAGAACAGCTCCTCCTGGCCGGTGAACGGTGCGCCCAGCCCGAGGAAGTAGAGGTCGTCCGGCTCGCGGCTCGGCAGGATCGTGCCGGCGTAGAGCGTCCAGTCGAGCACCTTCAGGTCGATCTTCAGACCGAGCTGCCGCTGCCAGTTCTGCGCGATCGCCTGCGCGATCTCCTTGTCCTTGATGTAGCGCCCGTTGGGCGACATCATCGGGATGGTGTAGTCCATCGGGAAGTTGGCTTCCTGGAGCAGCCGCTTGGCCAGGTCGATGTTGTAGGGCAGCGGCTCGAGCGCCGGGTTCTGGTTCGGCGGGTTCAC
>JBHOQZ010000291.1:0-1880 GCA_042408635.1 Chloroflexota bacterium | reverse complement strand
CGGTCGCCTCACCGAGCGCGAACAGGACAGCGAACGCCCCCACGTCGGCCAGCACCCCGGGCCGGTAGGTCGAGCGCACGTGGGCGCGCATGCGCACGACGGCGCGCCCCTGCTCATCGCGGTCGACGCCCGCGTCCCGGTAGGTCAGACCGGCGGACGGCCCCCTCGGAGGAAGCCCCTCCAGGATTGGGGGGCCAGGGGGGCTGCCTCCGGGGGCGCTCCCGTCGCGTGGGTCCAGCTCAGGCACGGCTGGGCATCCTCCCTCGCAGCTCGGGGCTACCGCGTCTTCCAGACCTCGCTGGCCTTGATGCCCTGGTAGAGCGCGGGCATGGCGGCCACCGGCACCTGGAGCTTCTCGCTGAAGAGCGTGTAGGGCGTGATGAAGAAGAGCGGCACGCGCGGCGCGTCCTCGACGATCTGGCGCTCCATCTGCTGGTAGATGCGGATGCGCTGGGCCGGGTCGGTCGTCGCCTCGGCCTGCTTGAACAGCCGCTCGATCTCCTGGTTGCAGTACCAGGCGTTGTTGTTGCCGTTGGTGCCGACCGAGTCGCAGAGGAACGCCGGCTGGATGAAGTCCTGCGGGTCGGGGTAGTCCTGGCCCCAGAAGGCGAGCCCCATCGCCACCGTCTTCGGCTTCTGCGTCTCGGCCGTGAAGACCGAGCTCTCGACCAGCTTGAGCTCGAGCTTGATGCCGATCTGGGCGAGGTCGTCCTGGATCGCCTGCATCACCCGCTCGGTCCAGGAGGCGCGGCCGGTGCGGCCCCAGAACTCGACGGTCGCGTTCGAGACGCCCGCGTCGCGCATGAG
The DNA here is from genome assembly GCA_042408635.1 of Chloroflexota bacterium. Lineage (GTDB taxonomy): Bacteria > Chloroflexota > UBA6077 > FW602-bin22 > JBHOQZ01 > JBHOQZ01. The sequence goes on along the minus strand of JBHOQZ010000291.1, from coordinate 1,073 downwards.
CGCCCGCGCCCGGTCGAGGTCGTAGGCCAGGCCCTTGTAGCCGGCATCGTAGCCGGGCACGGTCGGCGGGTAGATGCCGCCCGCCGGGATGGCAGTGCCGGCCAGGAGCTTGACCAGCCCCTCCTTGTCGATCGCGTGGGCGACCGCCTGGCGGACGCGCCGGTCGGTGAACGGCTCCATCTGCGTGTTGAGGAAGACGTAGTCGTAGCGGCTGGCGAGGTAGCGCCCGACCTTCTGGCGCAGCTTCGGGTCGGCCAGCACGCGCGCCAGCTCGGTTTCCGGGATGCCGGCGGCCGAGAAATCGGCCTCGCCCTTCTCCACCCGCAGCAGCGCCACGTCCGGCGGCGCGATCTCGACCTGGAGCGTGTCGATGTAGGGCTTGGGCTTGTCGTGGTAGTCCGGGTTCTTGACGAGCGTGATCCGCTGGCCCTTGATCCACTCCTTGAATTTGAACGGGCCGTTGAGCACCGGCTCCTGGCCGAATCGCTCGCCCAGCCGCTCGACCTCCTCCTTCGGCACGGGGAAGTTGGTCGAGAGGGCGAGCACGTTGACGAAGTACGCCTGCGGCTCGGTCAGCTCGAAGCGCAGCGTGTACTTGTCGACGGCCTTGATGCCGGCGATCCCGTCCGCCTTGCCGTCCTTGAACTCCTGCGCGCCCTGGAGCGCCAGGTTGTAGCTGGCACCCCACGACTTCGTCTCGGGCTTGAGCGCGCGCTCCCACGAGTACTTGTGGTCCTCGGCGGTGATCTCGCGCCCGTTGTGGAACTTCACGCCCGGCTTGAGCTTGACGACGAACGTCTTGCCGCCGTCCCCGATCTCGGGCAGCGCCGTCGCCAGATCGGGGATCATCTTACCGTCGGGGTCGTAGGTGTAGAGGCCGTTGGAGAGCGCGGTCAGCATCAGCACCCAGGAGATGCCGTCGAAGGCGAGCGCCGGGTCGAACGTGCGCACGTCGGAGCCGACGAGCCAGATGAGCGTGCCGCCCTCGACCGGGCTGCCCTGCACCGCCGGCACGATCCGGGCCGAGAGCGAGGCCGCCTGCACCTGGCCCGGCCCGGCGGCGGGCGAGGCGG
>JBHOQZ010000793.1:0-5710 GCA_042408635.1 Chloroflexota bacterium | reverse complement strand
GCGACCACTCGCCCCGGCGCAGCTCGACGGGGGCGGTGGCCCGCGGGCCGAAGCGCCGGAGCAGGAACGCCTCGACCTGGTGCCGGGTCACCAGCAGGCTCATGGCGCACCTCGCGTGCGGTCGCCCGGCCTACCCGGTGGTGGGGGCACGGTTCCGCGCGCCCAGTCGGCGCGGCTGATGGCATATTCGACGTCCTCCCCGTCGAAGAGCTCGGCGGAGGTGGGGTCGAAGGTTCCCGCGCGGCGCAGGTCGTCGAGGGTGAGGCGGTAGGAGCGCACCAGCCGCATGCCTAGCTTCTCCATGACGCGGCGGGAGGCGTGGTTGGCCTCGTAGGTGCTGGCGACGACCCGCTCGAGGCCGAGCGCGGCGAAGCCATGGTGGAGGAGCGCCCGGGCGCCCTCGGTGGCGTAGCCCCGGCCCCAGGCGGCGCGGCGCAGCCGGTAGCCCAGCACCGCCTCACTCGGGCGGCCCTCGCTCGGGCGGAGGCTGAGCCAGCCCAGAAACTCTCCGCTCGCCTTCTCGATTGCCGCCCAGACGCCGAAGCCGGGCGGCGCATAGGAGTCGAGGAACGCGGGCAGGATCTCACGCTCGACCACGGCGCGCGGCGTGGGCACGCCCCCCGTGAGGAAGCGCATCACCGCCGGATCGCCGTCGAGCTCGCAGAGGGCATCGAGGTCCGCCTCGGTGAAGCGGCGCAGCAGCAGCCGCTCCGTCTCCAGCCAGACGTCCATCGCCTTTCCCTCCGCGCCGGGTTGCGTCGGGCACCGCCAAGCGGCTCGATCGGCCCGCGCGGCCCGCGCCGCCCCTCCGGGTCTAGTATATCGCTGCCAGTGGCGCGGTGTCGGCCGGGTGGGGCGGGCGTGGCAGCTTCCGACCACCGGGGCGGCCGAGCCGGCTGCCAACGGTCCGGCCAGCAGAGGATGGGGACCGGCGTGGCAGCGACCGACCTTCCGGGGGCGATAGAGTCCCGCCCTCTACCCGCTGGGGGTGGAGGGCCGGACGACGCGCCGATGGAGAAGCGGCTCAGGCGGCGCCGAGCGGTGGGACGAGGGTCGTCGCGGGGCGCCGCGTGAAGGCCACCAGGTCGGCGGCGAAGTCGGCGGGCCGGAAACCTTCGACGGGGCGGATCGAGTCGCCGCGCCCGCGCAGCGAGAGGGTGAAGGTGCGCATGTCCGCTGGGCGGTGGGGCAAAGCACCGGCTCGAAGGAGCGCAGCGTGTTGGTGAGGTCGTGGAGGAGGATGACGGGTAAGCCCGCGTGGCTGCCCTGGTCGAGAGGAAGTCAGGCAGGTGCGGCCGGCTTGACGAGATCCCACATCTGCGACCACCAGCCGCCGTCGCCCTCGACGGCCGACCCGGCGGCGATCAGAGCCGCGCGCGCCTCGGGGCTCAGGCGCTCGCAACCGGCCGGGCCGAGGTCGCGCACGATGGCGGCGACGGCGATGCTGTGGCGCAGATACCACGTGGCGAGGGCAACGAGCACCTGCTGGCGCGACCGGATCGCCAGCCCTTCATCACCCCCCGGCAGGTCCGCCACGAGCGCCTCCGCACCGTCGGCCACGACGACCAGCCAGCGGTGCCGCTCGGCTGGGGCGACGGGGTAGCGATAGAGGCGGCCGCGGCAGCCGCCGCACGGCTGGGCGCACTGGCTGAGGCAGAGCGTAGTGATCGCCAGCCCGCGCCCTTCGGCGGCCGCGATCTCCGGTGCGAGAGCGGCCGCCTCGGCCGGCCAGAGGGCGATCAACAGCTCCTTCTGCGCGCCGATCAACAGCGCCTCGGCGTGGGCGAGGGCGGCCGGCCGGCCGTGCAGTGTCCACGGCTTGTCGGGCAGCGCCGCCACCTCGACCCCGGCCAGCGCCTCGCGCGCCGCCTCGATAGCCCGCACGTAGCTGCTCTGGGCGCGGGCGAGCAGCTCGCCCGGCGGCGTGGCGGCCCAGTGCGTCCCGCGCGGGCCCTCGTGCCGAAGCACCGCCCCGCGCTCTTCGAGGCGCTGCAGGACCGTGTAAACATTGGGCCGCGGCACGCCGGCGGCAGCCGCCAGCTCATACCCGGTCAGATCGCCCCGCCGCAGCAGCGTCAGATAGACCTTCGCTTCCTGCTCGCCAAAGCCGATCGCGCGCAGCGCATCCATACCGCACCTTGGTAGTTATTCTAGTTACTACGCTAGCACGTTACTACGCTAGCACGCGACCCGCACGTCCGTCAAGGTTCGGCGTCGACCCGAATCCCGTCACCCCGCACGGCCTCGGTCGGCCGGGCAGCCGGCCTGCGGGGCGGCGGCCCTCGGGCACCGGGCGGCTGGTGACCCGTGCCACCCAGCCCAGGCGCCCCATCGGGCGGGAAGGGTGGGCTAGTACCGGTCTGGCGACGTGCCGCGGGCGTTCACGATCCCGCGTGCAGCAGGTGGCGCCTGCCGCCTGTGGCACAGCGCGTGCGCACCACATGCGGCGGAGCCGACGGCGTGGGGCGGTGGGGCGGGCGATGCGGGCAGTGAGCGCGCGTCGGCGAGGACGCGGGGAGGGTTGGAGGATGCCGGGGACGGTCGGCGAGTTTCTGGTGCAACGGCTGAAGGCGTGGGGCTCCGGCGCAGCTACGGCTATTCGGGCGACGGGATCAACGGCATCGTCGGGGCGCTGGGGCGGGCTGGCAACGAGCCGGAGCTGATCCAGCCGGCCCACGAGGAGCTGGCGGCGCTGATGGCCTGCGGCCACGGCAAGTTCACCGGCGAGGTCGGCGTCTGCCTGGCCACCCAGGGTCCGGGTGCGATCCACCTGCTCAACGGGCTCTCCGACGCCAAGCTCGACCATCAGCCGGTGGTGGCGATCGTCGGCCAGTAGTCGGAGATCGCGCTGGGCAGCCACCACCAGCAGGAGGTCGACCTCAACACGCTGCTCAAGGACGTGGCCGCCGAGTACATCCAGACGATCGCCCACCCGGCGGCCGCGCGCCATATCCTCGACCGCGCCTTCCGGATCGCGCTCGCCCAGCGCACCGTGACCTGCGTCATCGTGCCGCACGACATCCAGAATCAGCCCGCCGTCGAACAGCCACCGACCGAGCACGGCGCCCAGCACTCGACGCCGGGCTGCGCCCGCCCCCGCGTCGTGCCGCAGGCGGAGGAGCTGCGGCGCGCGGCCGAGGTCGTCAACGCCGGCAGCCGGGTCGCGCTGCTGGTGGGGCGGGGCGCGCTGGGCGCGGGCGAGGCGGTGGCGGCGGTGGCGGAGCGCCTGGGCGCCGGCCGAGCCGCTCAACCCGCACCGCGTCGTCCACGAGCTCTCGGCGCGGCTGCCCGACAACGCCATCCTCTGCGGGGACTGCGGCAGCGCCACCGTCTCTGGTACGGCCGCGATCTGCGTCTGCACCGCGGCATGCTCGCCTCGCTCTCGGGCACCCTGGCGACGAAGGGTTCGGGCATCCCCTACGCGGTGGCGGCGAAGTTCGCCCACCCCGATCGCCCGGCGATCGTGCTGGTGGGCGACGGCGCGATGCAGATGAGCGGATTGAACGCGCTGCTCTCGATCGCGCGCTTCTGGCGGCGCTGGTGCGACCCGTGCCTCGTCGTGCTGGTCCTCAACAACCGCGACCTCAACTACGTGACCTGGGAGCAGCGCGCGATGGAGGGGGATCCCCGCTTCGCCCCGACGCAGGACGTGCTGGACTTTCCCTACGCGCGCTACGCCGAGCTGCTCGGGCTGCGCGCCCTGCGCGTCGACGCGCCGGACGGCGTGGGCGCGGCCTGGGACGCCACCTTGGTCGCCGATCGCCCGGTCGTGGTCGAGGCGGTCGTCGACGCCCGCGTGCCGACGCTGCCGCCGGATCTGAAGCCGGAGCAGCGCGAGAAGCTGGCACGGGCGCTGGCCGGGGAGCCCGACCGCGACGCGCTGCTGCGGCAGCTCCAGCGCGAGGGGTATACAATCTCGCCGCTGGCCGGGCGCCCCCCACACCGAGACCGACGCGGCCCGGAAGCGCACGGCCGGCGCTGAAGTCGGCACCATCACGCCTTGACCGCGCCGGCGAGGGCGGAAAAACACCCCGGCCGCCGCCACTTCCCCGTATGATGGCTTCCACCCGGCAGCGCCGTGTTGCGCGTCCGGCCCGCCCGACGTACGAGCGGAGCGGAGCAGCGGGAACTGCCGGAGCGCCGCGGTCAACGGCCCCGGCGCTCACGCGGCAATCTCCACGCGGGGCGAGGCCGGACGAGCCATCACAGCCGCCGGCACGTCCCGGGCGGGTGCTGATAGGGGGACGGCCAGAGCCGGGGTAGTCCTGGACATGGGGAGGCTGATGCAGACGCCGGTCAACGCGATCGATGCCGCGGCGCCTGGATCGGCAGCGCGTGGTGGGGGGAGCGGCGGGCGGTTGAAGGCGGGCACGTCGGTCGCAAGCGCGCCCGCGCGCGGCTCGATCGGGCCCGCGCCCGTGCTCTACCTCGAGTTCTACGCCGCGCTCGGCGGCGCGGAGCTCTACCTGATCGAGCTGCTCGGGCGGCTCGACCGTGCCCGCTTCCGGCCCGTCGTTGCCACGCCGGGGACGGGGGAGCTGGCCCGGGCGCTGCGGGCGGATGGGGTGGCGGTGGCGGGCGTTGGCGGGTACGCGCACCTGGTCACCTACGCCGCCTCGGGCCGCGAGGTGCTGGGCAATGCCCGGCGCTTCGCCGCCACCACCGCGGCACTGCGTCGGCTGGCGCGGCGGGAGCGTACCGCGCTCATCCACGCCTTCATCACGCCGGCCTTCAAGTACGCCGGGCTCGTGGGGCGCAGCCTGGGCCGCCCGGTGGTGGGCACGCTGCACGATACGCTGGCACCCGAGCTCGGCTGGACTTGGCCGCGGCGGCGCGCGCTGATCACCAACGTCAACCTGCTCTTCGACCGGGTGGTGTGCGTCTCCGAGGCGGTGCGGCGGGCGGCGATCCGGGCGGGCGGCCGGCCCGATCGTTTGGTCACGATCCACAACGGCGTCGACGCCGCGCGCTACCGGGCCGCGCCGGCGGAGGGCGCCCGCGTGCGGGCCGAGTGGGGCGTGCCGGCCGACGCGGTCCTGGTCGGCGTGATCGGCCGCTACACGGCGGGTAAGGGGCAGGGGACGTTCGTCGAGGCGATGCAGCCGCTGCTGGCGGCGCGGCCCGATCTGTGGGCGGTGCTGGTGGGTGGCGCCGTGTTCGAGCCCGAGCGGCACCACCTCGCCGAGATCGAGCGACGCATCGCGGTGGCCCGGGTGGGCGCGGCCGGGACCGGGTGGGCCGGCCGCATCCGGCTCGACGGCTGGCGCACCGACATGGCGGCCGTGCTGGCCGCGCTGGACGTCGTGGTCGTCCCCTCCACGCTCCCGGACTCGCTGCCGGGGGTGGCGCTGCAGGCGATGGCCGCCGGACGGCCCGTCGTCGGCAGCCGGATCGGCGGCATCCCCGAGATCGTGCTGGACGGGGAGACCGGCCGGCTCGTGCCCCCGGGCGACGCCGGTGCGCTGGGCGGTGCCATCGCCGCACTGGTCGACGATCCTGTGTTGCGCGTGCGCTACGGGGCGGCGGGCGCGCGCCGGGTGGAGCGCGCCTTCCGCCTCGACCGCTCGGTGCAGCGGCTGGAGGCGCTCTATGCCGAGCTCTTGCGGGGGCAGGTCTGACGGCGGCCGGCGCGGCGGTGGGCGGCGCCGGCATCGGCAGCGCCGGTCGCGATGGGTCGCGCGCTCTGCGCGGCTCCACGGCGGGACCGCGG
>JBHOQZ010000791.1:0-7967 GCA_042408635.1 Chloroflexota bacterium | reverse complement strand
AGCCGGAGACGAAGAGCGTCCGCAGGCTCGGGCGCTGCTGGTGGAGCTGCTCCGCAAGTTCGAAACCGCTCAGGCCCGGCATGACCACCCCGGCCCGATCCACCTGCTCGTGACCGACGTGGTCATGCCGGGCCTGAGCGGTTTCGAACTTGCGGAGCAGCTCCACCAGCAGCGCCCGAGCCTGCGGACGCTCTTCGTCTCCGGCTACAGCGAGGCGGCCAGGTTCCAGCCGACCATGGTCGATGTCCCGTTCCCCCTCCCGAGCCAGCGCTTCGGCAGCGACCCCACCGCGGCGATACTGCCGAAGCCGTTCGGCGCGGGCGCGCTCGCGCGCCGGGTGCGCGAGGTGCTCGACCGTCCGGGCTGAGCGCTCGACCATGCGGTATGCTGACAGCGCGGTGCTCTCGCTGGGCAGCGGGGCGTGCCGGGTAGGCTTGCCAGGCGGCTGGCGGAGGCGCGGTTGCACCGCCGGTCGCGCCGTGCCGCGTCCGGCCGATGGACCTGGGAGGGGTGGACTGGGTTGATGCCGCGCTTTCGAGCGGTGCTCTGCGACCTGCTGACAGCGCTGGTCGACTCGTGGTCCCTCTGGGCCGACGTGGCGGGCGACGTCGCCCTCGGGCGCCACTGGCGCGAGACGTCGCTGCGCCTGATCACCGCCACCGGCGCCTACCGCCCCTACGACGAGCTGGTGGCCGAGGCGACGCGGGCGGTGGGGTTGCCCGAGGCGCGGGCGGCCGCGCTCCTGGCCCGCTGGGCGGAGCTCGCGCCCTATCCCGACGTGCCGCCCGCCCTCACGGCGGCCGCGCAGGCGGGCCTGAAGCTGGGGATCGTCACCAACTGCTCGCAGGCGCTCGCCGAGCTGGCCGCGGCGCGGGTCGGCGTCGCCTGGGACGCCGTGGTGAGCGCCGAGCGCGCCGGCTGCTACAAGCCAGACCGGCGCGCCTACCTCGCTGGCTGTGCCGCGCTCTGCCTGCCGCCCGAGGCATGCCTCTTCGTGGCCGGCTCGCCCCACGACGTCCCCGGTGCGGTGGCGGCGGGCATGCCGGTCTACTGGGTGAACCGGCGCGGGTTGCCGGCACCGCCGCGCGCGGGCGCGCTCGTGGTGGCGCCCACGCTGGAGGGGCTGCCGGCGACGCTGGGCCTGGCCGGCGCCTGATCCCTGCCGGCCAGCCGTGAGGCCGACGACCACTTCCCCGCGGGCTCGTGCAGCTCACCTCGCCTGACCGGGGGCCGCCGGGGTGGACCGGCTGCCCCGGCGCGATCGGGCGCCGGACTGCCACCCGTGGTGCGGGCCGATGCACGCGGCCAACCGGCGTGCCCATGGCTGCCGTGGTCGGCCGGCTGCCGGACCCGGTCGGATCAGGTGCGCGGACGGACGAAGCGGTAGCCGACGCCGCGCTCGGTCTCGATGTAGTGGGGGCCGACCCCGCGCTCGATCTTGGCGCGCAGGCGGCTGATGAACACCTTGAGGTAGTCGGTCGTGGCGCCGTAGTCCTCGCCCCAGACGCGATCGAGCAAGGTCTGGTGGGGCATGATCCGGCCGGCGTTGCGGACCAGGTGGTAGAGCAGCTTGTACTCGACCGGGGTGAGCTTGACGGGCTCGCCGCGCACGGTGACCTGGTGGGTGCGGAAGTTGATGGCGAGGTCGCCGGCGGTGAAGTCGGGCAGCGCCTCGACCGGCGGCGGCAACTCGGCCCGGCGCAGCACCGCCTTGATCCGGGCGATCAGCGCCATGTGCCCGAACGGCTTGACGACGTAGTCGTCGGCGCCCAGCTCGAGGCCGCGCACCTGGTCCATCTCCTCGCCCCGCGCGGTCAGCATGATCACGGGCACGTCGGAGACGCGGCGGATGTCGCGCAGCACCTCGAAGCCGTTCTTGCCCGGCATCGACACATCCAGCACGACGATGTCGGGGTTGTGGTCGTAGAACGCCTGCAACCCGGCCTCCCCGTCGCGCGCGCCGATCACCTCGGCGTCCTGCCACTGGAGCTGAAAGCCGACGGTGAGCGCGTCGAGGATGTGCGGATCGTCGTCCACCACGAGGATCTTCATGGCAGGCTCAGCTCTCCTGGTGCGACCGGCAGCCTCACCCAGAAGGTCGCGCCGGCGCCCGGCACGCTCTCGAGGGTAAGCTGCCCACCGTGCAGCTCGACGAGCGCGCGGGCGATCGGCAGGCCCAACCCGCTGCCGGGACTGCGTCGGGCTTCGCTCTCGATCTGATAATACCGTTCGAAGATACGCTCCTGCTCGGCCGGCGGCACGCCCGGTCCGTCGTCGCTGACCGCGATGCGCACGGCCCCGGCGTCGGCCGGGTAGAGGCACAGGCGGATCAGCCCGCCGTCGCGCCCGTGCTTGTGGGCGTTGCCGAGGAGGTTGCGCAGGATGCGGTCGAACTGGTCGGCGTCGGCCACGATCTCGACCGGCTCGGGCGGCACCTCGACCTCGACGCGCTGGCGGCGCGTGCCGGCCAGCGGCTCGAGGGCCTGGGCGGCGCGCAGCACCCGCTCGCGCAGGTCGAGCCGGGTGGGCCGGAGCCGAACGCGGCCGGCCTGGAGCCGATTCAACTGGAGCAGATCGTCGACGAGCACGGCCATCTCGTCGGCGGCCAGGTCGATGTTCACGAGCAGCCGGTGGATCGGCTCGGAGGTGCCCGGTGGCTCGTTGGCGAGCACCACGCCGATCGAGGCCTTGATCGCGGCCAGGGGCGTGCGCAGATCGTGCGAGATATTGGCGAAGAAGCGGTCCTTCTGCCGCTCGAGGTCGCGCCGCGCCTCGTCGAGCCGCTTGCGCTCGATGGCGTAGCGCAGCGCCCGCACCAGGAGCTGGCCGTCGACCTGCCCCTTGATCAGGTAGTCCTGCGCGCCCTCCTGAACCGCGCGCACCGCCATCGTCTCGTCCGAGAGGCCGCTGAGGACGACGACGGGCGCGCCGGGGGCGTGGTCGCGCACGCGCGTGAACGTCTCGAGGCCGTGGCTGTCGGGCAGCGACAGGTCGAGCAGGACGGCGTCGACCGGGCCGGCGGCGAGCTGCTCGAGGCCGGCGGCGAGGCGGTCGACCCAGATCAGGGCGACCTCCGCCCGGCCCTCCGCCAGGTACTCGCGGATCAGCCGGGCGTCGCCGGGGTTGTCCTCGATCAGGAGCACGCGCATCGGGCTACTCCCGACCGGTGTTCCGGGGTCGGCTCCGACTGCGCTCATACGACGGCAGGGTCACGATCGTGAACCAAAAGTCCTCGATCGACTTGACGACGGTGATGAACTGGTCGAGATCGACCGGCTTGGTGATGTAGCAGTTCGCGTGCAGGTCGTAGGTGCGCAGGATGTCCTGCTCGGCGGTCGAGGTGGTGAGCACCATGACTGGGATTGCGCGCAGCACCGCGTCCGCCTTGATCTCGGCCAGCACCTCGCGGCCGTCCTTGCGCGGCAGATTGAGGTCGAGCAGGATCACGTCGGGTCGGGGCGCGTCGCGCCAGCGGCCCTCGCGGCGCAGGAACGCCAGCGCCTCGACGCCGTCCCCGACGACGCTCAGGTTGTTGTGGACCTTGCCTTCCTTGAGCGCCTCGCGCGTGAGGCGGACGTCGCCGGGGTTATCCTCGACCAGCAGGATTTCGACCGGGCGCGCCATCATGCCTCCTCGTCCGGCCCCCGTGTGATCGCGCCAGCGTCCGGTGTGCCGATGTGCGCCGGGTGGCGCCCCCGGCGGGCCTCGCCGCGTGGCCTAGCCACCGGGCACCCCCTCCCCGGCCGCCACGGCCGGTGCGCCGGCAGCCGCCCGCTCTCCCGGCAGCGCGGGCAGCGTAAAGAAGAACGTCGTCCCCTCGCCCGGGGTCGACTCGAACCAGATGCGGCCGCCGTGCCGCTCGACGATCCGCTTGCAGATCGCCAACCCGATGCCGGTGCCGGGGTAGTCGGCGCGGGTGTGCAGGCGCTGAAAGATCACGAAGATCCGATCCGCGTACTGGGGGTCGATCCCGATGCCGTTGTCGCGCACCCAGAACCGCCACTGCTGCCCGTCGCGCTCGGCGCCGATCTCGACGCGCGGTCGACGCTCGCCCCGGAACTTGACGGCGTTGCCGATCAGGTTCAGGAAGAGCTGGTGGAGCTGGCGCGGGTCGGCCAGCACCGTGGGCAGGTCGCCGTGCACGACCTCGGCCCCGCTCTCCTCGAGCGCGAAGGCGAGATCGGCCAGCACCGTCGCCACCAGGGCGCCGCAGTCGGTCGGCTTGGGGGTGAGCTGGCGCGTGCCGACGCGCGAATAGGTCAGCAGATCGTTGATGAGCTGCTGCATGCGGGTGGCGCCGTCGACCGCGTAGGCGATGAACTCGTCGGCGTCGGCGTCGAGCTTGCCGCGGTAGCGGCGGGCGAGGAGCTGGGTGTAGCTGGCGACCATGCGCAGCGGCTCCTGCAGGTCGTGCGAGGCGACGTAGGCGAACTGTTGCAGCTCCGCATTCGAGCGCTCGAGGTCGGCCGTCCGCCGGCGCAGTGCCTCCGCGCTCAGGCGCAACTGCTCCTCGGCCTGCTTGCGCGCCGTGATGTCGCGGATCACGCTCGTGATCAGTCGCTGCCCCTCGATCGCCATCGCGCTCAGGCTGATCTCGACCGGGAACTCCGTGCCGTCCTTGCGCTGCGCGAACAGGGCCAGCCCCGCGCCCATCGGGCGCGTGCGCGGGTGCGCCTGGTAGTCGGCGCGGTGGCGCACATGGGTGAGGTGGAACCGCTCGGGCATTAATAGCTCGACCGGCTGCCCGAGCAGCTCCTCGCGGCTGTAGCCGAAGAGCCGCTCGGCTTGCTGGTTGACCAGCACGATCCGCCCGGCGCCATCCACGATCACCACGCCGTCGGGCGCCAGCTCGACGAAGGTGCGGAAGCGCGCCTCGGCCGCCTCAGCCTGCCGCAGCAGGTCGAGGCATTGCGGCGCCGCCTGCCCCGGCTCGACCACAGGGGTCGATGCCTCGATCACGACGCCGCCCCGGCCCCCGTCGGCTGCCCGGCCGGACGAAGGGGGGTGTGCCGCCTCGCTCAGCCGCCAGCGCGTCGAGACGACGAGGCGGGAGCCGTCGCGGTGTCGCTGGACGAGGAGCCCCTCCCAGCGGCCGTCGAGCCGCAGCGCGGCTTGGACCGCGTCGCGTGGTGCAGGGAACTCGGTCGCCAGCAGATCATGGGCGACCTGCCCGACCGCCTCGGCCGCCGGCCAGCCGTAGAGCGATTCGGCGGCGCCGTTCCAGCGCGTGATGACGCCATCGTCGGCGCGGCGCACGATGACGGCGTCGTGGGCCAGATCGAACAGCGCAGCGTCGATCGCTGTCGCGTCAGTGCTCATCGCGAGAAGTATGCCATGCGGAGGGTAGCCGGCCGGCACCCGCCTCGGCGAGGCTGCCGAGCGGCAGCCTCGTCACAGCACGTGATCATTGCCGATGCGGGCGAGCTGGGCGCGCGATGGCCCGGTGCTGCCGGCCGCGCCGTCGGCCTCCACGGCGGTGCGCGGCTGATCCGGCTGCTGCTCGTGACGCCGGCGGGCGGGGATGGCAGCCTCATTGCCGGCCGGCTGGCGCATCAGGAGCACCGGTCGCCTGGCCGTCCGCACCACCTCGTCCGCGACGCTGCCGAGCAGGGCCCGGCGCAGGCCGGTCAGCCCGTGCGTACTCATCACGATCATGTCCGCCCCAATCGCCTCGGCGGTGCGCACGATCGTCTCGGCCGGCTGGCCCAGGCCAACCTGGCCCGTGGCGCTCAGACCCTCCTCGCGCAGCCGCGCCGCCAGCGAGTCGACGTACTGCTGGGCCGCCGCGCGCCCCGCCTCGTCCCACTCCGGGTCGATGTGCGCGTTCACCATCACCGCCGGGAAGCCGGCGCCGTAGAGGAACACCGGGATGGGCACGACCACCTGCAACAGTGTGATCCGCGCGCCGGTCGAGCGGGCGAGGCCGCTCGCAGCGGCCAGCGCGAGCGCGCTGCCCGGCGAGCCATCCACGGGCACGAGCAGCGACGTGACCCCGGGGGCGGGCACCTCGATGCCCATGGGGGTGAGGATGATCGGGACAGGCGAGCGGGCGATCAACCGCTCGGCCACGCTGCCCATGAGCAGCCGGTCGAAGCCCCACCGCCCGTGAGTGGCGAGGACGATCAGGTCGATGTCGCGGGCGCGGGCCGCCTCGAGGATCTGCTCCGCCACGTCGCCCTCGCGTACCATCGTCTCGACCACGACCCCCTGCGCCGCCAAGGCGGTGGCCGTGACCTGGAGGTAGGCGTGGGCGTCGTTCAGATCGCGCTCGTTCGCCGGCGAGCCGGGCGCGAGCGTGGGCACCACGCGCAGGAGCGTCAGCCGCGAGAGGGTCGTCCGGGCGAGCGCGATCGCCAGCGGCAGCACCGAGGCCGCTTCCGAGGTGCCGTCGAGCGGGATCAGCAGTTTGTTGAACATCTCCGATACCCCGTGACCGAGTCGACCGCACGTTCTGTGCCCGTTCCCCACTGTATCGTCGCGCGAGCCGGTTGCCCCATGTGTAGCCAGCCGTAAACGGCTGGTAAATGGACAGCCGCGTCGCGGGGCAATGGCCGCAGGCCGCTGTCAGCCGGCCAGGAGCAGCGCCGCACTACCCACGAGGAAGGCGATCAGGCAGGCGGCGGCCAGGTAGAGGGAGACGTGCCGCCGGCGCCGGGCCGCGAGATAGGCGGCGAACGGCAGCAGCGTCGCGGCCGAGCCGAGGACGAGGTGCAACCCGTGCCAGGGCGTGCGTCTCGCCACGAGCGCGAAGAGCCCAGCCCCTACCTGGACGAACATCAGCCATTGCACGACCCAGAGGCGCGATCACAGGCCGGCGACAGGCGGTGCCCGGTGGGTGGCCGCGACGTTGGCGGCCGACTCAACCACGTATACTGAGCGGACGGAGCGCGCAGACCCATGGAGGGGACGATGGATCAGACGACCGTGACGGTGCCGGAGGGCTTCGAGGATCTGCTGACGCGGCCGCTGATCGGCCACCTCGCCACCGTGGGCGAGGGCGGCACGGTGATGAGCAATCCCATGTGGTTCGACTGGGACGGGCGGCGCCTGCGCTTCACCCACACGAAGGTGCGGCAGAAGTTCAAGAACCTGCACCACGAGCCGCGCCTGGCGCTCTCGATCGTCGACCCCAACGACGATCAGCGCTACGTCGAGGTGCGCGGCGTGGTCGAGCAGATCGTCGACGATCCCGGCGCCGCCTTCTACCAGCGGCTGCGCGAGAAGTACGGCCGCACCAGCGCGCCGATCCGCGACGCCGACGTGCGCGTCGTGGTCGTGGTGCGCCCGACCGCGATCTTCGGCCGCGCCGGCGCCACCGCGGAGCGGCCGCCGACCATCGTGCGGGGCAAGCGCGTCCCGACCTGAGCTGCGAGCCAGACCGGGCACCGCTGCCCTGGCTGGCGGGGCAAGGGTGCCCCGCGCCGCACGCCGCTGGACGTTGCGAACGTGAACCGGCAGCGGCGTCGGTCGAGCCTAGCGGCAGGCGCGGTCGACCTGGAACGCCTGGTGGAGGGTCGAGCCGGTATCCCCGCCACGCGTCACCGCGCCGCCGGGCACGTGGATGCGGCCGTTGACGAACGCCGCGCCGGTGAGGCCGTGGGTGGGCGTGGGCATCGGCTCCAGGCTCGTCCAGGTGTTGGTGCGGGGGTCGTAGACGTCGTTGTCGGGGAAGATGCCCCGCGGATCGGCGTCGTTGCCCTCCCCGCCGATGACGTAGAAGCAGCCCTCGGCCGCGATCGCGGTCACCCCGGCGCGCGGCCTGGGCAGCGGCGCGCCCGTCGACCACGTGTTCGTGGCGGGATCGTAAATTTCGAGGACGTCGGTCATCGGACTGCCGACGCCGGGGCCGAAGCGGCCACCCGCGACGTAGACCTTGCCGTCGATCGCGACGACGCCGAGGTGGTTGCGCTGCGTCGGCACCTCGGGTAGCACCTGCCAGGCGTCGGCGGCCGGGTCGTAGACCGCGA
>JBHOQZ010000790.1:0-4634 GCA_042408635.1 Chloroflexota bacterium | reverse complement strand
TTCGCCCAGATCAGCCGCGTCGACCACGGGCCGCTCTGCGCCTGGCCGGCGCTCGCGCTGCCGATCCGCTGCCGATAGAGGAAGCCAAGCGTTTCGATCAGACTACCGGGCAGGTCGGGTTCGACCTCGTCCGCGAGGCTGGTGAGGCGGCTAGTGTGCCCGCCGGCTCGCAGCGCCTGGAGCAACCCGCTGTGGGCGGCCAGCAGGAGCGTCGCGTCGAATGGTTCGCCGCCCTCGGCCGCGCTCAGCCCGCGGGCCGCCTCTTCCAGGTGACTGATCGCCGCCGAGACGCTGCCCAAGCCGAGCTGGGCGAAGCCGATGGCCACGCCAAACCAGAGCTGCCAGAGCTCGCGCCCGAGGCGGCGGCTAGCCTGGAGCACGTCGAGCCCCTGCCGCGCGGCGGCGATGGCACCGGCGTGGTCTCCGCCCGCCTGACGCGAGCGGGCCGAGACGTAGGCCGCCAGCAGTTGTCCCTCGGGGCCAACTTCCTCCGCGGCGCTGACTTCCCCTTCCGGCAGCGGGGCTCCGGTGGTGATGACGCGGAAGAGCGCCTGCTCGAGCTGGAGGATCCCCGGCGCGGGCATGATCCCCTGGGCGCTGGTGGCAGCCTCACCCAGAATCACGCTGATTGGCTCGCCAATGCGCGAAGCGATCAACTCGAGGGCCTGGAGGGACGGCGTGATCCGCCCGCGCTCGACGGCGCTGACGTAGGCGCGCGAGAGCTCGCCCTGCACGATATCAGCCTGCGACAATCCCTTGGCGGTGCGCAACTGGGCCAGCCGCGCACCCAGCCCAACGTGGATTGTCGATTGCGGGTATTTCATTGGTCTCCTCTCTCGGTTCGCACCCGCCGAGCGCATCGTCGCCTGGGCGGGTGGCCGTGCTTCGCCCGGTTGATGACGCTGCGACTGCCGTGGGACTGCCATGGAACACGCTTGATCGGGATGCTGCTTGGCCCGCCGGTGTGCCGCACACACCGCTCGCAGATGCGTGTACCACTGTCGCTCGCGCGGTTGGCGCGATTCATGCTCCCTCGTTGGCGGCACTACCGCACCGCCTACTTATCATTGCGCGTCGGTTCCCGACCAGTCAGGCCGGGGGCGGCGGCGAACCTTCTCCATCGCAACCTCGGCAGTTTCCGGCAAACACACCTTGCGAGATACGTGGCGAAAAGATGACGAGTGGCAACGAGAGCGGAATATGAGCGAGTTGGATTACAGCGGTGTAAAATCGCGATGTATTCTCGCAGACTGATGCCCAAGTTGCAAGCGTCCTGCGCCTCTGGATAGACCCATCCGCTGGCGGGGGAACTCGAACCTCTATCGGACACGGCGGAAGCGTCCTGACCGCTAGGCCGACAGGCCCGCAAAGGCCGCCGGAAGGCCATTCGCTGCCGGGCTCAAGAGTGGCGTGAACGGCAACGGTCGGGGTAGGTCGGAGCCGATTCGGGTGGGCGTGCTATACTTGGAGGAGCGACGATGTCTGTGCGAAAAGTTGGCAGATGACGACGAACACGCTCGAACCGGCCGCGACGAAGATGGCCCGCGGCGGCCGCCTTGTGCGCTGGCTTGGCAACGCCTGTATCGGCCTCGGCCTGATCCTCCTCACGGGCGTGGCGGCCGCCTTCGGATATGGACAGTGGGAGCAGCAGCAGGCGCTCGAGGCGTTTCGGCGCGAGGAGGCGGCCCGGGCCGCTCAGGCTCCCGCCCGGCCGACCGCCCGCCCGGCTCCGCCTGCACCCGCGCCCTCCGCCGCCCCCGAACCAGGACCGCTCGAGCCGTCGACCGCACCGGCCCCGGTGGGCGACCCGCTGCCGGCCGTGGTGCCGACGGCCACCCTCCCGCTCGATCTGCTGCCGTCACCCCCGCCCATGCCGGCGGCCATGGTCGACTACGCCGAGCCGATCCGGTTGGTGATCCCCTCGATTCAGCTCGACTCGCGGGTCGTCCAGGTCGGCATCGTCGACGGCGAGTTCGAAGTCCCGAAATTCCTGGTCGGCCACTACATCGGCAGCGCCAACGTCGGCGAGCCCGGCAATAGCGTGATGGCGGGACATGTCAGCAGCATCTCGAGCGGCAACGTCTTCGCCAACCTCGAATCCGTCAAGCCCGGCGACGAGGTCTACGTCTACGGCGAGAGCGGCCCGCTCATCTACCGCGTCACCGAGACGCGGGTGGTCCAGAACACCGAGGTCAGCGTGATGGCGCCCACGCCCGATCCGACCCTCACGCTCATCACATGCACCGGCGACTGGGACTGGATCGCGCGCGAGTACACGCACCGCTTCGTCGTGTTCGCGGCGCTCGACGACGCCAACACCGTGCCGCAGCTCGTCCCCTGAGACCTGCCCCGCGAGGGGGTCGAGGCGGCCGTGCTGGGTCGCGGCCCGCCACTGCGCAACCCCAACCGCCGGGCGCCCGCCGGCAGATGGCGAGGTCAAACGGTGTCGGGCGCCGCGGGCCAACACGGGCGCTACAAGGTGTGGCGGGTACGGTGACCATGGTGGCGAAGAGGTCCGCCTGCGGGAGTACGGCACACATCAGGAACGGCCAGTAGACGGCCTCGGCCTGGGGAGAATTCTTCTCCAAAAAGCCCGTGGGTGGATCGAGGTTGTGCAGCTGGTGATCGCCGGTCGTCCTCTTCCACGCCAAGAGCAGAAAGTAGAGCCCGAAGCCGATCCGTAGCAGGGTCAGTCCCCGTCCGGTCCAGATACCCATTGCGTTCCTCCTGAGGGCAGCGCCTGGGCCGTACTCGCCTGGCGGGAGGTGGCGGCCGCGTCCCTCTCA
Source organism: Chloroflexota bacterium (assembly GCA_042408635.1). Lineage (GTDB taxonomy): Bacteria > Chloroflexota > UBA6077 > FW602-bin22 > JBHOQZ01 > JBHOQZ01. Next base: position 1,848 of record JBHOQZ010000790.1, on the reverse strand, counting down.
CGACCTGTCGTCTCGTCGTCGGGCGGCTGAGACTGGAGCCGCCGCGAGTAATCTATACGTCGCTTTACTACGGGTTGTAATTCATCACCTGCCCGCGCCTCGTGGCGCCGTCGAGACCAGGGCGCCTCGGCCGTGGGCCCGTGCCGGCGGGGCGGGCCCGCCAAAATGCGGTCAAGAATCGCCGAGCTGTTGCCCCGGAACTTGACATTTCATCGGCGCCTTGTTATCTTTCTCCACGCTGACCTTAGAATATTCAATGTCCCCCTTAATCTTCTGCATACGGGGGGAGGAAAGGCGAGGAGGACGACGTGCCATACAGCGCGGAGATCAGCCGGTCGCAGCCCAGCAGCTTCCTGCTGCTGGTCGATCAGTCCGGGTCGATGAGCGATCCGTTCGGTGCCGGCGAGGCGGGCACCACCAAGGCGAGCGGCGCGGCCGACGCCATCAACCGCCTCCTCCAGAACCTCGTCATCAAGTGCGCCAAGTCCGAGGGCGTGCGCGACTACTACCACGTGGGCGTCATCGGCTACGGCCAGTCGGTCGGCTCGCTCCTCAACGGGCCGCTGGCCGGCGAGGACCTGGTGCCGATCAGCAAGATCGCCGACGCGCCCAAGCGGATCGACGAGCGCACGGTGCGGCTGCCGGACGGCGCCGGCGGACTGGTGGAGCAGACCGTGCGGGTGCCGGTCTGGGTCGACGCGAAGGCGCACGGCGGCACGCCGATGTGCGCCGCCCTCGAGAAAGCCCGCGCCATCCTCGCTGACTGGGTACGGCGCTACCCGAACGCCTACCCGCCCACCGTCATCAACGTCACCGACGGGGAGGCGACCGACGGCGATCCGGCGCGCGTGGCGGATGCGCTGCGCGGGGTGGCGACCGAAGACGGCAACGTCCTGCTCTTCAACTGCCACCTGTCCTCGCACCGCGCCCAGCCGATCGTCTTCCACGACAGCGAGGACGGGTTGGCCGACAACTGGGCCCGGCTCCTCTTCCGCATGTCGAGCACGCTGCCCGAGCCGATCCGGCTCGCGGCCGAGGCGGAGCGCTACCAGGTGTCGCCGGCCAGCCGCGGCTTCGCCTTCAATGCCGAGCTGCAAGACCTCATCCGGTTTCTCGACATTGGCACCCGTCCCGGCAATCTGCGCTAGGCGCGCCGCGCGGGCGGTGCGCGCCTTCACCCTGCCCAAGCGCGGCCACGCCCCCGCCGACTGGGAAGATGGTTGGGACGCCCGGGCGCTCGACGGCGGCGGCCTGCGCCTGGCCGTCACCGACGGCGCGACCGAGACGTCCTTTGCCCGCGAGTGGGCGGCGATCCTGGCCCAGGCGTGGGTCGATCAGCCGTTGGTCGACGACGACGCGGCGGCGATCGCGGCCTGGCTCGCCCCCGCCCAGGCGCGCTGGCGAGCGGGCCTCGATCTCGGTCGCCTGCCCTGGTACGCCGCCGAGAAGGCAGTGGCCGGCGCCTTCGCGGCGCTCCTCGGGGTCGAGCTGGCGCCCGACCACGATGGGGCGACGGCGGGCCGCGGCACCTGGCGCGCCTTCGCCCTCGGCGACTGCTGCCTCTTCCACCTGGCCGGCGCCGCGGCTGGCTTCCGGCTCCGGTCGGCCTTCCCCTTCGAATCCCCGGGCGACTTCGGGCTGCGTCCGCTGCTCATCGCCAGCCGCGCGGATCGCAACGCGCGCCTGGCCGAGGGCGTCCAGATTGCGCAGGGGGAGTATGCGCCGGGCGACCGGCTGCTGCTGGCGAGCGACGCGCTCGCGATCTGGCTGCTCCGCGGCGAAGCCCTTGGCGAGCGACCGCTACGGCGTGTGCTCGCCTGCGCCGACGCGGCCGAGTTCGCCAGCCTG